>DATDHA010000454.1:0-2371 GCA_036521815.1 Alphaproteobacteria bacterium
GACCAGGAGTGCGTAGTACTCGCCGCGGCCAAGCATGCTCGCCGGCATGCTGATGGTGTTCGCATGATCCCGCAGCGCTTCGATTGGCGTGCCGGCGGCGATCTTGCCGTAAAGTGGCAATTCGAGGGCCCCCTCATCGCCCTGGCTTTGAGTGCCGCCCAGGCGATTGCGGAAGCTCCCCTCGATCACCTTGGGCGAGAATTCGCTGGTGTTCGCAGCAGGACTGCCGGCGCGCCCGGCGACTGCGGCCGTTTCGGGCAGGCGAAGCACCTCGAGGGCGCGGGCGCGGTGCGGCAGGCGGCGGATAAAGCCGCGTTCCTCGAGCCCCGTGATCAGCCGATGGATGCCAGATTTGGAGCGGAGCTGCAGCGCCTCCTTCATTTCATCGAAAGACGGCGAGACGCCTGATTCCCGAAGCCGCCGCTCGACGAACAACAGCAATTCGCGTTGTTTCTTGGTCAGCATCTGCGCCTCCATCGCGCCCTAAACACCACATTTAGAACAAAAGCAAAACACATGCCCATGTTCTAGTTTAGTTCACGAAATAGGTCAACAGGAATCCGCATTCGAGCCCACGAACCGTGGTAACGAAGCGACGCCGACACGAACGACGGCTTTCCCGCTCATTTTTGCCGCGCGGTCTCAGACCGAGCCGAGATGCGCGTCGAGCAGGATCACCGGAACCCGTTCGCCGGCCTTGGCGGCGGGCGCGCGGGGCGGGCGGATCACGAGGCAATCCGCCTGGGCGAGGCGCGAGAGCATGGAGCTGTCCTGCACCTCGAACGGTGTCGCGACCAGCTCGCCATCGGGCGCGCGCGCGATGCGCGAGCGCAAATAGTCCTGGCGGCTGTCGTTCGGAGCGAGATCCCGGCCGAGCTTGGCGCTGGCGGGCGGTTCAGCATCGTCTTCAAGGCCGAGCATCCGATCCATCGCGGGGCGCAGAAAAATGATCGCGCAAACCATCGAGGACACGGGATTGCCGGGAAAGCCGAGGAGTGGGGTATCGCCCAGCCTGCCGAAAATCAGCGGCTTTCCCGGCCGCATGGCGATTTTCCAGAAATCCACGGCAAGGCCGAGTTCGCTGAACGCACTTTGAACGAGGTCATGCTCGCCGACCGAAGCGCCACCGGTGGTGACGAGGAGATCGGCGCCCTTAGCACCCGCGGCCAATGCCTGGAGCGATTCTCGGGTATCCTGCGCAATGCCGAGATTGACCGCCTCGCCACCCCAAGCGGCGATCGCGGACATGAGGGCCAGGGCATTCGAACTCACGATCTGGTTCGGGCCGAGCGGATCACCCGGCATGACGATCTCATTGCCGGTGGCAAGCACGGCGATGCGTGGACGTCGGTGCACCGAAATCCAAGGCACGTTCATCGCGGCCGCGAGACCGACATCGCGCGCGCCGAGGCGCCGGCCGGCCTCGATACCGACGTCGCCCGATTTGAAATCGAGCCCTGCGGGGCGGATGTAGCGGCCCACGGCGGCACCTTCGAGCACGTTGATCGTCTTTCCCTTCGCCTCGACGTTTTCCTGGATGACGATCGTGTCCGCACCCGTCGGGACCGGGCCGCCGGTGAGGATCCGCACCGCTTCGCCCGGCTTGAGCGTTGCGCCATAGGCGCCGCCGGCCGGCGCCGCGCCGACGACTTGGAGTGTCGCTGGAGTCTTTTGCACGTCGGCCCCACGGACCGCATAGCCGTCCATCGCCGATACCGCGACCGGCGGCTGGGTCACGCGCGCAATCACGTCTTCCGCAAGCACGCGGCCAAGGGCGTCGGCGACGCTCACCTGCTCGGCGGCCAGGGGGGCGAAGGTGGTCAGAACACGCGCCAAGGCTTCTTCAACCGAAAGCATCAATCCGCCTTGTATTTTCCTGATTTGCCGCCGCTTTTCTCGAGGAGACGAATGTCGACCAGGCGCATGCCGCGATCGATCGCCTTGCACATGTCGTAGACGGTGAGGGCAGCCACGGCCACGGCCGTAAGCGCTTCCATCTCGACACCGGTGCGGGCGGTGATCTTGCAGGTGGCCGTGATATCGACAGCGCTGCGCGCACGGTCGCATTCGAGCTCGACTTCGACCGAATCGAGGGCGAGCGGATGACAAAGCGGGATCAGGTCGGGTGTGCGCTTTGCCGCCATGATGCCGGCGAGCTGGGCGACGGCAAGCACGTCACCTTTTTTGACACCGCGCTCCAAGATGCGCTCGAGCGTTTCGGGCGCCATGAGCACAGCACCCTTTGCGACCGCCACGCGCGCGGTTTCCGCCTTGGCCGAGACATCGACCATCACCGCCTTGCCTTCCTTGTCGAAGTGGGTGAGATCGGCCATGCGCTGCCTCATTCGCTCGCGCGTTGCCGGACCGAGGC
>DATDHA010000455.1:0-2092 GCA_036521815.1 Alphaproteobacteria bacterium
AGCGTATGAGCGTCGGGATACCTTTGGCGCTTGCGAACGCCGCAATATTCCGGGCGGGTTCGATACCGAGGACGGGGATTGCGAGATCGCGAAAATATTGAAGCAAGTAGCCGTCATTGCTTGCGACCTCTGTGACCAGGCTCTCGGCGTCGAGACCGAGGCGCTGCGTCGCCTTCTCGGCATGCGCGCGGCAGTGATCAAGCCAGCTTTCCGAATAGGACGAGAAATAGGCATAGTCGTCGAAAATTGCCTCGGGTCGTTCGAATGTCTCGAGCTGGACGAGAAAGCAGGAGGTGCAGAGATAGGCGTGGAGCGGATAGGTCGGCTCCATGCTGCCGAGATCTTCGGGCTTCAGATACCGGTTGGCGAGCGGCGATGCGCCGAGATCGCAAAAGCTTTCCGAGAGTGGCGTGGCGCAGAAGCGGCAGCGCGCGCGCGTCGAGCCTGCGACGTCGCGCGTACCTTCAATACTAGCGGCAAGTGGCGTGGGCATCGATCTGATCGAGCGAGACGGCGCGCATGTCATTGCGGCCATTGAGATGCGCCTTGTACCATGCAACGGCGCGGTCCAATGCGGCCTCGATATCCCATCTGGGCCGCCAGCCGAGTTCGACGATTGCCTTGGTACTGTTGAGCGCCAGATGGCGCGCTTCATAAGGCTGAGTCCCCTGCGCAAGCGTCCAGGCAGCACCTTCGCCCCACGATGAGGCAAGCCGATCGGCGATCCAGGCCACCGATTTCGCATCGACCTCGGCAGGGCCGAGATTCCAACATCCGGTATGGGCTTCGGGCGCTTCACAAAGCCGTTCGGCAAGCGCGAGAATCCCGCAAACCGGATCGAGCACGTGCTGCCAAGGCCGCACGGCATTGGGATTGCGCAAACGAAGCGGCAGATTCCGCGAAAACGCGCGCGCGGCATCGGGTACAAGGCGGTCGAGTGCAAAATCACCACCCCCGATCACGTTGCCGGCGCGCACGGTGGCAACGCCGACGGGTTGCTTCTTTTCGGCGAAGTACGAATGGCGGAACGCATCGACGACATGCTCGGCGCATGCCTTGGAAGCGCCGTAGGGCTCCCGTCCGCCCAGGCGATCATTTTCGCGATAGCCCCAGAGCCATTCGCGGCTCTCATAGACCTTATCGGTCGTCATGACGATCGCCGCCCGCAGACTTTCAATGCCCCTCAGCGCCTGCATCAGGCTCACCGTACCCATGACGTTGGTCGAAAATGTCTCGACGGGATCGTCGTAGGCGCGTCGCACGAGCGGTTGCGCCGCGAGATGAAGAACGATCTCGGGTTCCGCGGCGGCGAGCGCACCCGCAAGCCGCGACAGGTCCCGCACGTCGCCTTCGATGCCATCGACGAGCCGATGGAGTTCGATTGCGCGGTAAAATGACGGGTCGATCAGGGGCGGGAGCGCAAAGCCCGTTACTCGGGCACCTTTACCCGCAAGCGCCAATGCAAGCCAGCCACCGACGAAGCCGGTGTGCCCCGTCACGAAGACATGCCGTCCTTGCCAGAAATCGCTCACGCCGTCATCCGCTGCGGCGCCCACAGGTGCCAGGGTGCGCGGCCGTCCTGCCACATCTCATTGAGAAGCTGCATCTCCCGCACCGTGTCCATGCATTGCCAGAAGCCGTGATGCTGGTAGACTGCGAGCTGACCTTCCGCGGCGAGCGTTTCAAGGACCGCGGTTTCGAGCGGCAGGTTGTCGCTTGGGCGCAGCCGATCGAATGCCGCTTTCTCGAAGACAAAAAAGCCGCCATTGATCCAGCCGTCGGCCACCTGGGGCTTCTCGCGAAAGTTCTTAACAAGGCCATCGGCGATGGCGAGTTCGCCGAAGCGGGAGGATGGGTGCACCGCGGTCACGGTTGCGAGCCGCCCCGCACTCTTGTGGAACGCAAGGAGCTTGTCGAGATTGACATTCGACACGCCGTCGCCGTAGGTCGCGAAGAATCGGGGTCCGCGAAGGTATTTGAGGACCCGCCGAATACGCGCGCCCGTTAGGCTCTCCGAACCCGTTTCCGCGAGCACGACTTGCCATTCGTCGGCGGCACCGTTGTTGAGGGCCGAGACCGCGCCTGAGCTCAA
>DATDHA010000456.1:0-5254 GCA_036521815.1 Alphaproteobacteria bacterium
GGGTGGCTTTGAATCCGAAATTCGCTCACGGTCCCGCACCCAGATGTGGCGAATTTCGGATTCGCCACACTAGACCCGGCTATCGGCGAAATGCGAGTCGCGGCGGCAGCGCTCTTCAACGGCGGCGCACGTGCGGGACCCGATGCCCCGCCCGACTATCTCCGTCAGCAGGATCTTGCGCGCGCGGCGCGCCGTGGTATTTGGGCGCATCAGCATTAGCCGTGGCTTGCGCGGCGTGCCGGGGCCGATCGCAGCCGCCATCGCGCCATCCGCCGGCGCTGCCTCAATCGGCCGCGGTTTTCAATTCGCGGAGTTTCGCCTGGACATCTGCGATCAAGCCGTCGATGCCTTTCTGTGCAACTTCGGCGCCGACCATATCGCGCAAGGTGATCGCAACGCTGATGCCCTCGACAGTGGCGTCGATGACCCGGAGCCGGCCGGCCGCTTCATGGACCCGCCATCCGACGTTTAGGGGTGGGGAGCCGCCGACACTGACGTGCGTCATGACGAGAACGTCGCTCTCGCCCGCCGGAGTGGCGCCGACGACCGTGAAATCCTGGATGTCCCGTGTGCGCAACGCGAAGAAAGTTCGCGCGGCGATCTCGAGCGCGTAGGTTGGAAGGAGTGTAACAAGCTCGTTCTTCTGCTGCGCCGTCGCCGAGTCCCAATATCTCCCGAGAACGAATCGCGTGCCGCGTTCGAGATCGAAATTCTCGCCGATGAGCGCCTTGAGCTGTTTGCGGTACTGAGCGTCCGGTCGGCTGTTGTAGCGCGCAAGGAGATCGAGTGCCGCGTCGCCCACACGGTGGACGAACTGCTCGGCCTGGGCGATCGACGGGGTTGCCTCAGCACGAGCGGGCGCGAGCGTGGCCCCGAGCGGGCAGAGCATGGCGACGACAATCAGACCAACGATCGATCGCATCGATCTCACCTCAAGCCAATTCGATGCTGCCGCGAAAGCAGTCATAGCATAGCGCCCTGCGGCGCGTCTGTGGACTCTGCGTTCGCCGCGGCATACCCTGCGAAGAGCGGTTCGGAAAACTCGGCCGAAGAGACTCGGCTGGAGATTCGTCGGCAGGCTGTTCCTCAACAGGCTCAACGAAAGGATCCGGACATGGTGAGCTGGAAACCCGACCCATCGTTCTATCCGTCGCCGCGCTCGGCCATGAAGGCGCCGGCGGAAACCTTGGCATACGTCGCGAGCTTCGACCCCAAGCGCAAGGTTCCGGACGCGCTCGCGGTGGTCGACGTCGATCCGAAATCGCCGGGCTACGCGCGCATCGTCGGCAACGTGACAATGCCGAACGTCGGCGATGAGCTGCACCATTTCGGCTGGAACGCCTGCAGCTCCTGCCTTTGCCCCAATGCACCGCATGCACACGCGGAGCGGCGCTATATGGTGGTACCCGGCCTGCGCTCCTCGCGCATCCACATCCTCGACGTCAAGGCCGATCCGCGCAATCCGAAGATCGTCCGCGTCCTCGAGCCGGATGAAGTCGCCGAGAAGGCCGGCTATACGCGCCCGCACACGATCCACTGCGGACCGGAGGGAATCTACGTGGCGGCGCTCGCCAACGCGAAAGGCGAGGCACCTGGCGGGGTTTTCCTCATGGATCACGAAAGTTTCGACATTCGCGGCCGATGGGAAATAGACCGCGGGCCACAGCAGCTCGCCTACGACGTGTGGTGGCATCTTGGCCACGACACCTTGGTCACGAGCGAATGGGGTCTGCCGGCGACATTCGAGAACGGCCTGGTTCCCGAGGTTCTCTTGGGCAGCCGATACGGGCGCAAGCTGCATTTTTGGGACCTCCATACGCGCAAGCATCAGCAGGAGATCGACTTCGGCGCCGAGCATCAGCTCGTCTTCGAGCTTCGCCCGGCGCACGATCCGACAAAGGCGTATGGATTCGTGAATTGCGTGATCAGCCTGAAGGACCTTTCGTCGTCGATCTGGGTCTGGTATCGCGAGGGAGACAAGTGGGCGGTCAGGAAAGTGGCCGAAATTCCAGCGGAGGGCGCGAGTGCGGACGACTTGCCGCCCATGCTCAAGGGTTTCAAGGCAGTACCCCCGCTCGTGACCGATATCGATCTCTCGATGGATGATCGCTTTCTCTACGTCGCGTGCTGGGGCACTGGCGAGCTTCGCCAGTACGACGTGTCCGATCCCTTCGCACCCAAGCTTTCCGGCAAGGTGAAGATTGGCGGAATCGTATCGAGATCGTCCCACCCGAGTGCTGCCGACCGAAAGCTCAACGGTGGGCCGCAGATGGTCGAGATCAGCCGCGACGGTCGCCGCGTCTACTTCACGAATTCGCTTTACGGTGCGATCGACGAGCAGTTCTACCCCGAAGGCATCGACGGCTGGATGGTGAAGCTCGACGCAGGACCTGGCGGCGGGATCGCCTTCGATCCGAAATTCTTCATCGCGTGGCCGAACAGCCATCGGCCGCACCAAGTGCGGCTCGAAGGCGGGGACTGTTCCTCGGACTCCTATTGCTATCCCTGAGGCCGGCGCTGGCCTCCGCGCAAGGGGTTGCTCGTGAGCCCTAGTATGGTGGATTTGAAGTTCCTGACATTTTGGTGGTATCCGCGTTTAGGAACTTCAAATCCGAATACCACACTAGATACAACATATTACTAGTGTGGCTTTGAATCCGAAATTCGCTCACGGTCCCGCACCCAGATCTGGCGAATTTCGGATTCGCCACACTCGCCCGTGACGGCCGTATGGCCTTGGCTCGCACTTGGCGGCCTCGGTGCATTTCACGGTCTCAATCCGGCGATGGGTTGGCTCTTCGCCGTCGCCCTCGGCCTTCATCGTCGGAGCCGCCGGGTCGTCCTGATCTCGCTCGCCCCCATCGCGGCCGGCCACGCGCTGTCGATCCTCCTGGTTGCCATCGCCGTGGCGGTCGCGGGTGCGGAGGTCGATCCGGCCGCACTGCGCCTCGCGGCTGGGGCCATTCTGATCGGATGGGCGCTCTATCGAGCGCTTTACGGCCATCGCCACCGCGTGCGTGTCGGCATGACGGCCAGTCTCGCGGGCTTGCTGCTCTGGTCCTTCGTGATGGCGAGCGCACACGGTGCCGGTCTTATGCTCGCACCGGCACTCATCCCGCTATGCACGGCCCGGCCGGGGCTCGACGAAGGCTCGTTGGCGATCGCACTCGCGGCGGTCGCCGTGCACACGCTCGCCACGCTCGCCGTCACGGGTGCGGTCGCACTCGTCGTGTACGACCGACTCGGCGTCGAGTTCCTGCGCAGGCGCTGGATCAATTTCGACATTCTCTGGACCGGCATGCTTGTGCTCGCCGGCGTCATTCTCATCGCGGCCTGAGCGGTACATGCCGATGCGGGGGCAAGGAGAGGCAGGCGGTCAGCCGTTTCCTTGGCGAATGCCGTCGGGCATTTGGCCTGGACTTGGCATCGAGAGCCGGGTGCGCGAGGCAATCGCCCCCACAAGGCGCGCGTCCCGGCCATAGGTGTCTGGTCGGAAAACGACCGTGCCGTTCGCGTCGGTGATCGCGGTCCAATAGACGACATAAACGGGAAGCGGATGTTTGGCGGGGAGGTGATAGGTCGCACCATCCTCGATTTTTGCCTTGAGATCCTCGACCGCCTCGTCCGCGTCGCCCATCAGCAGCAGCGAGGCAAGGGCCATGACCTGCTCGACCCGGATGCAGCCGTGGCTGAAGCCGCGCTGTGCGCGTGCGAAGAGTTTTTTCGCGGGCGTGTCGTGAAGATAGACGTCGAACTGGTTCGGCATCTCGATTTTGAGTTGGCCGAGGGAATTCTTGGGCCCCGGAAGCTGCTGGAGCACGTAGGGGAAACGAGTCGCGGAATAGCGGCGCCAGTTGACATTGACCCCGTATGGGTCGCCATCCGGCCCGTTCACCAGTATGATCCGCTCGCCCATGAGATATGCCGGGTCATGCTTGAGCTTCGGCAGCATCTCCTTGACCGCGATCGACATCGGCACATTCCAGGGAGGGTTGACCGTCACGCTGCGAGCGACTGCGCGCAGGATCGGACTCGGATGTTTCTCGTCGCCGACGACCACCTTGGAGGTCAGGATGACCGATCCGTCCTCGACGACGCGGAGCGTGCCGTCGGCGGTGTTGACCATGGCATAGCTGTGCTCGATCGCGCGGGGCATCCAGCGCCAACGCTCCATGTTCGCGACGATCTGCGCGATGCGCTCCGCAATCGGGATATTGAGCATGGCAAGGGTTCTCGTCCCCGCCCGGCCATCCGGTTCGAGGCCGTTCCTCGCTTGGAAGCGCTTGAGCGCCTCGGCAAGATCGCCCTTTTTCGCCGCCTGCGGCGATTGGGCGAGGGCGGGATCCTCGAGTGCCAATCGCTTGCGAAGGGCGGGTAGGCGAGGATCGCTGCCATCGAGCTTGATCTCGTCGCCGTCCGGAACTTGAGGCCACTCGCCCGCGGCAAGCCGTCCGCGATAGGCATTCAGTGCCGTCTTGAGTGCGGCGTATTCGGGATAGTGCGGCGGCAAATCCGCAAGCAGCGATGGGAGGCTGTCCTCCTTGAGCGCGAGAGCGAGTGCCGCTCCTGCGTCGTAGCGCTCGGCGGGCAGCGCTATCTCGTCGTCGACGTCGTCGGGCGACGCCCGGCCAAGGCGCATGTCGTGGGCATAATGCAGGAAGGCGTCGGTCAACAGCAGCTCCCGCTCGGCCGCCGCTGTCGGGTCGGCCGGTGCGACGTGCGCCGCAAGGGCTGCAACGTGATAGTCGGCGAGGTTGAGCCCGTCGTCGCCTGCACGGTCCAGTTCCGCGAGGAAAAGTGTTGCCGCCTGCTCGGCATCGGCACTCCCCGTCCAGGCCGGTGCATCGTCGCGCAACTTGTAGAAGCGGCGAAGTGCCGGAATGTCCAGCCCCAGCGCGTCGAGTGCGGGCGGTGGGTCGCTCCCGAGGATCTCCTGGATGAGGGGTGCGAGCGAATTGGGGGGTGCTGCCGGTTCGGGCGATTGCGCCAGGGCGGGACCATAGGTGCTGGCCGCGAGCCCGACAAGCAGTGTCAGACCCAAGCGCAGAGCGTTGGAACCGAGTCCGGCAAGGGCCCTCGACTCCGTCTCAGAAGTAAAGAAAAACAACGACTTATCCCCCGATAAGAAACCCGCAGCAGTCCCGCTCAATCAACTCCGACGCGATGATGATCCGCGAATAGCAGATATATAGCTGTATCGACAGCCCACCTCTAGCATGCCAACTTTCAAAAATATTGCATATTTTGAGCCATC
>DATDHA010000457.1:0-8516 GCA_036521815.1 Alphaproteobacteria bacterium
GCCCCGCCCGAGGCTGTCGCGTTCGCGCAATCGACCGAGGACGTGAGCGCCATCGTCAAGATTTGCGCGCGGCACAAGGTGCCGGTCATTCCGTTCGGCACGGGCACTTCCCTAGAAGGCCACGTGCTGGCCGTTCAGGGCGGGGTGTGCATCGATCTGAGCCAGATGAACAATATCATCCGCGTGAGCCGGCAGGATCTCGACGTCACGGTGCAGGCCGGCGTCACGCGCAAGCAACTCAACGAGAACATCCGCGATTCCGGCCTCTTCTTTCCGATCGATCCGGGCGCCGATGCATCCTTGGGGGGCATGGCGGCGACGCGGGCCTCGGGCACGAATGCCGTGCGCTACGGCACCATGCGCGAGAACGTGCTGGCCCTCACGGTCGTGCTGCCCGACGGGCGCATCATTCGCACGGCGAAGCGCGCACGGAAATCCTCGGCCGGGTACGACCTCACGCGCCTCTTCGTGGGCTCGGAAGGTACCCTCGGCGTGATCACGGAAGTGACCTTGCGCCTCTACGGCATACCGGAGGCGATCTCTGCGGCGGTGTGCCCGTTCCCCGATCTCGAGGCCGCCGTCAACACCGTGATCCAGACGATCCAAATGGGTGTGCCGATCGCGCGCATCGAACTCATCGATCCGACGGCGATGCGCGCCATCAACCGCTTCTCCAAGCTCGACTACCCCGAAGTCTTCACGCTTTTCTTCGAGTTCCACGGCAGTGAGAGTGGCGTGAAGGAGCAGGTCGAGACCGTGCAGGCGATCGCGGGCGAGCACGGCGCCAACGACTTCAAATGGGCGTCCCGCCCGGAGGAGCGCAGCAAGCTCTGGCAGGCGCGCCATGACGCCTATTTCGCCTCGATCCAGTTGCGCCCGGGTTGCCGCGGCATTTCGACCGACGTCTGCGTGCCGATCTCGCGCCTTGCGGAGTGCATTCTTGAGACTCACAAGGACATCTCCAAGGCCACCATGCCGATCACGCTCGTCGGCCACGTCGGCGACGGCAATTTCCATCTCCTGTTCCTGATCGATCCGGACAATGAGGCGGAACGGCACGAGGCCGAGGACTTCAATGAGCGCATGGTCATGCGCGCACTCGCCATGGACGGCACCTGCACGGGCGAGCACGGTATTGGCATCGGCAAGATGGATTTCCTGATCGCCGAGCATGGCGAGGCCGTGAGCGTGATGCGTCAGATCAAGCGCGCGATCGATCCCGACAACCTGATGAATCCGGGCAAGATCCTGCGCGTCTGACTCTGCGCGCCTGATCGGGCGGGCGGCGGCCCGCGTGCCATAAATCGAACACACGCCCGGCCTAGTGTGGCGAAACCGAAATTCGCCACATCTGGGTGCGGGGCCGTGAGCGAATATCGGATTCAAAGCCACATTAGTAATATTTGGAATCTAGTGTGGTATTCGGATTTGAAGTTCCTAAACGCGGATGCCACCAAAATGTTAGGAACTTCAAACCCACCACACTAGTATCGCGCGGCCTTCGCGATACGAGGTGCGTCGTCGCCGAGAGCGTGAGGAGGCCCGATTTCGTGAAGAAGCTGCTTATCGGCCTTGTCGTCCTGATCGCGGGAATATTGGCGGCGGTTGTCATCGCTCCGAGCTTCGTCGACTTGAACCAGTATAAGGGCGAGATCGCATCTCGGATCGAGGCGGCGACCGGATGCAAGCTAAGGATCGACGGCGATATATCGCTCAGCATCGTTCCGGGCCCTTATCTTTCCGTCGGCGGTGTAAAGTTCGCCAACATCGACGGTGCGGCTGAGCCGGACATGCTGCGGCTCAAGGCGTTGGCGCTCAATATCGGCTTCGCGCCGTTGCTCGAAGGCCGCGTCCAGGTCGAAAGCCTCGATCTCGTCGAACCCGTGTTGACGCTCGAGCGACTGGCGGACGGGCGGGACAATTGGCACTTCTCGTCCAATGTCAGCAAGCCGGCCACTGCCGGCGCCAAACCGGTACTACCGAATGATGTCTCCAACCCCGCGGATTGTGGCCTGCCGGAGTGGATCCAGCTCGACCGGCTCGCGGTCCATGGCGGAACACTCGCTTACCGCGACGATCGAACCGGCAAGACTGAAACGCTCAGTCAGATCGACGGCATCGTCTTAGCGCCGCAGATCGGGGCAATCCGCGCCCAGGGCAAAGCCATCGCACTCGGCCAGCCGATCGGCTTCGATATGGCGGTCGAACGACCGAGCAGCGGCGGGCTTGCGGGCTTGGCGCTCAAGCTCTCGCTCGCCGATGCCAAAATGGATTTCACGGGCCGCGTGGCGGATGCGAGTGGAAGCCCAGTCCTGACAGGCAAGCTGCAAGCGTCCGGGAGCGATCTTCGCCGCTTGTACGCCATGCTCGATGCGGAAGGGACCGGCACGCCGCCCGCTTGGCTTTCGCAGAATTACGCCCTCGAAGGCTCCGTCATGGCGTCGGCAGGCAAGATGACGGTCGCTGACCTAGTCCTGCGGCTCGGCGAGGGCGAGGCGAGGGGAGCGCTCGATATCGTCCCCGGCACGCCGACGCGGGCGACGCTCAAGCTCGCGCTCAACAGCATCGACCTCGACAAATGGCTGTCGATCTCGGCGCCGCCGATGCCCGCGGGTATCGCGCGAAGCGCATCCAGCACTCCGGCCGGAACAAAGATGCCGGCGCAAGACGGTGTTGGCTCGAAAGGAAGTGCTGCCGACGCGGCCCTTGCACTACCGAGCGATATCGACGTCGATTTCGACGGCACGGTGGAAGCGCTTCTCTACCGAGGTGGCGTTGTCCGTCAGGTTCATCTGGGCGCCGCGATGAGCAAGGGGGAGGTGTCGATCAAGGAGCTGAAGGCGGAGTTTCCCGGCAGCTCCGATGTCACGATCTACGGCACGCTGCACGCACCGAACGGAAAGCCGAGCTTCGTGGGCAACGTGGAGCTGGCATCGGACGACCTGCGGCGGTTCCTCGGCTGGCTCATGATCGATGCGGACGGCGTGCCCGCCGAGCGATTGCACCAGCTCTTGTTGACGGCGACGCTCCAGCTCGATGCGGATCAACTGCAGTTGCGCGATATCGACGCCAATATCGACTCCTCGCACGCCGTCGGCGGCGCCACCATCCTGCTCCAGGAGCGCCCCGCATTCGGCGTGAGCCTAGCACTCGACCGGATCAACCTCGATGCCTATTTGCCGGATGGTGCGGCGAACGCGGCACCGGCGGCAAAGGCGCCTGGTGCAGCGATTGCGGCCGGCGTGCCGGCGGCACCCGGCAAGACGGCGGCCGATCCTTCGCAGGCACTCGAGGCGTTCGACGCGAATTTTCGGTTGCGCGCCGACGAAGTCACGTTTCGGGGCGAGCGCATTCAAGGCTTGCGCTTTGACGGCACATTGCAGGGCGGCAGCCTCGCCTTGCACGAAGCCAGCGTCGAAAACATCGCCGGGCTCAAGGGCAGTGTCGGCGGCAAGGTCACGGACCTCGCGAGCACGCCTAAATTCGACCTTGCCGGAAGCCTAAGCACGCCGGAACTCGCGACATTCCTGCGCTTTGCTGGGCTAAAATCCTCCAGTTCCTCCGAGCAATGGGGTGCGCTTGCGCTCAAGGGCAGCATCAAAGGCGAGCCGGAGCGATTCGCGATCGATCTCGACGCGCAAACGAGGGGTGCGTCCTACAAGGGTGTCGGGACGCTCGATTTCGGCCCGGACGGCCCGGCATACGACCTCGATGTCGATGTGACCCATCCGGATTTCGCGGCGTTTCTGCGCGGGTTCGGATATCGCCCGGCCGGCGACAAGCTCGGCGATTTGAGGCTCCACGCGAAAGCGGCCGGCGGGCTCGATAAGGCGAAGATCTCGGCGCTCGATGCGAACATCGGCTCGACGACGGTGAGCGGCCCCATTGAAATCTCGTTCGATGGACCGCGGCCAAAGATCGTCGCAAGGCTCGATGCCGGCGCCATCGATCTTGATTCGTTTCTGCCCGTCGCCGATCCCGGCGAGAGCGGGACCAAGCCGCGGCCGCGCGGCCAAGCGCTCACGGGCATCAATCCGCGCTGGTCCACGGCACCCCTCGATCTCGCAAGCCTCAAGTCGGCCGATACCGACTTGAGGCTCACGAGTGCCGCACTCAGCTACGGGCAATACAGGATCGAAAGTGCAAAACTTGCCGCAACACTTTCAAACGGCACGCTCGATATCGCCGGACTGACCGGCAAGCTCCTTGGCGGCGATCTCAAGCTCACGGGCAGGCTCGACGGTTCGGGCGAGCCGGCGGCGAATTTGGATTTTCATTTGGACGGTGCGAACCTCGGCGACGCCGGATTGCGGGTCGGTGCGGTGCGGCTCACCAAGGGCGCATTTTCGGCGACGGCGAGCTTCTCGACGCGCGGCGCAAGCGAGGCGGCACTCGTGCACGCCTTGAGCGGCAACGGTTCGCTCAAGATGCAGGACGGCACGCTCAAAGGCATCGACCTAGCGGCGATAACCGACCGCCTCGCCAAGCTCGATCGCGCGGTCGACCTTTTAGGCCTCGCCGCGGCCGCGACCTCGGGTGGCGAGAGCCAGGTGAAAAGCCTCACCGGCAGTTTCGCGGTCAAGGACGGCGTGGGCGAAAACAAGGATTTGACGATCGAAGCGGATGGTGCGTCCGGCAAAGGTGCCGGCACCGTCGACCTGCCGCGCTGGTACATGGAATACGAGATCGCATTCACGCTTGCGGGCGCGCCCGAGGCCCCGCCCTTTTCGATCGAGCTCAAGGGCCCGCCCGACGACCCGCGCAAGTTCCTGAACGCGAACGCGCTTCAGGAATATCTCTTCAAGCGCAGCGACGCTGCGGTCCCCAAGGACGCGGGCAAAGGCAATAAGGAAGGCAGTGCCGGACAGCCGGCCGCGGGCGATGCCGGCGAGAATCCATCCGCCAACGCCATCATCCAGGATTTGCTCAAAAGCTTGAACAAGAAGAATCCGCAATAGCCTGCACGATCGGGCGATGCGATCGATCGTGCGGTCGCCATCCGCCCCTAGAGAGTGACGCGATTAAGTTGATCCACCGTCCCCCCTCACCCAGCTTCGGATAAGCTCAGCGTTGCTTCGCTAACCCTACGCAACCCTCTCCTCCCACTGGGAGGAGAGGGAAGGGTGAGGAGGGCTCCGCGGTTCCATATCATTTCATCACGCCCTTGCGACGGGCCTTCAGCGTCTCAAGCACGTGAACGCGCAAGGCACTCGAGAGGTTGCCGCGCCGGTTGTCGTCGATCTCTTCGATGAGCAGGTTCAAGGACATCCCGCGCGCGCCGGCAATCTCCTTGAGGACTTCCCAGAACGGCGCCTCGAGCGATACGCTCGTGCGGTGTCCCGCGATCGTGACCGAACGCTTCGCAAGGCCCGCCATGTCTAGCGCGGACCTAGCATCGCTTCCGGCCGCACCCACTTGTCGAATTGCGCCTCGGTAAGAAATCCGAGGGCGAGTGCTGCGCGCTTGAGGGTCGTCTGCTCGGCGTGCGCTTTCTTGGCGACCTTTGCCGCCTTGTCGTAGCCGATATGGGGGTTGAGTGCGGTCACCAGCATGAGCGATTCATGCATGAGCTGGACAATCCGCTGCTCATTTGCCTCGATGCCGACGACGCAGTTGTCGGTGAAGCTGACGCACGCATCGGAAAGAAGGCGTGCCGATTGCAGAAGGTTGTAGATGATCACGGGCTTGTAGACGTTGAGTTCGAGATGGCCCTGGCTTCCGGCGATCGTGATGGTGACGTGATTGCCCATCACCTGGGCGGCGACCATCGTCATCGCCTCGCATTGCGTGGGGTTCACCTTGCCAGGCATTATCGAGGAGCCGGGCTCGTTCTCCGGCAGGTGCAGTTCGCCGAATCCGCATCGCGGGCCCGAGGCCAAAAGCCGGATGTCATTCGCGATCTTCATGAGCGAGCAGGCGATCACGTTGAAGGCGCCCGACGCCTCGACCATTGCATCATGTGCGGCGAGCCCCTCGAACTTGTTCCGGGCGGCCACGAAGGGAAGGCCGGTGATTTTGGCAAGCTCGCGCGCGAACGCCTTGTCGAAGCCGCGGCGTGCATTGAGCCCGGTTCCGACCGCGGTACCGCCCTGGGCGACGCGCAAGAGATGCGGAAGCGTGTTGCGCGCGCGCGCGATGCCGTTCTCGACTTGCGCCGCATAGCCCGAGAATTCCTGGCCCAGGGTCAGGGGCGTTGCGTCCTGGAGGTGCGTGCGTCCGATCTTGATTACATGCGCGAAGGCTTTCGCCTTCGCCTCGAGTGCTTGATGGAGATGTGCGAGTGCCGGAACGAGCGTCCATTCGATTTCCGCCGCCGCCGCGATGTGCATCGCCGTCGGGATGCTATCGTTCGATGACTGGCACATATTGACGTGGTCGTTCGGATGCACCGGCGTCTTCGATCCGAGCTTTCCGCCCAGGATTTCGATCGCCCGATTGGCGATCACTTCGTTGGCGTTCATATTTGTCTGGGTACCCGAACCCGTCTGCCAAACGACGAGGGGAAAGTGATCGATGAGCCTGCCGTCGACGACCTCGTCCGCGGCCTTGACGATCGCGCGGCCGAGCTTCCTGTCGAGTGCGCCGAGTGCCATGTTGGCAAGTGCGGCCGCCTTTTTTTGAAGGCCAAGTGCCCGAATGAATTCAGGCGGCAGGCGCTCGCCGCCGATCTTGAAATTGTGCAGGCTGCGCTCCGTTTGCGCACCCCAATATCGATCCGCGCGCACGTCGATGGGGCCGAAGCTGTCGGTCTCGGTCCTGCTCGTTTCTTTCGATGCTTTCGCCATGGCCTGCTCCCGTGCGCGAATGAGATGATGCGCCAAGTCTTAATGCACCAAACCTTAGTGCGCCAAGTCTTAGCACCGGGCGCATGGCCGAACCAGCCGGGGGCATCGCTCAAAAGTCGGGTTCGTAGCGGGGACGGCGGGAGGACCTTGCGGTGGGTGCCGTTTCGTCCGTGGATTTTCGGGCGAGCCGCTTCTCGCCCTTCGGCGTCTTCTTGGCGTTGGCGCGCAGGCCCGTCTCGTAGGCTTTTTGCGCCCACCGGCAGAGCGCCTTCCCGTCTTTGAGCAATTCCTTGGGCGTTTCCCAATAGGGAAAGATGACTTCCTGGCCGCGGCGTCCTTCGTAGGTAATCGGACCGTAGCCGCGTTTTTCGAATGCACCTTTGGTCTTCTCGTCGGCCTTCAGAAAGAGTGTGCGATCGAAAATGACGGCGAAAATCGTCCCCTCGAGATAGAGGCCGTGGCCGCCGAACATGCGCCGCGCCTCGACCGGCCCGAGGGGCGTGAGCAGCTTGAGGATTCGCGCAACGAGCGGATCGGGGGACGCCATGACCCTCTACCGAGCGATTCCCTGGGCGTTTCCCTGAAAGAAATCATTGCCCTTGTCGTCGGTGATGATGAAGGCGGGGAAATCCTCGACCTCGATCCGGTAGATCGCCTCCATGCCGAGCTCGGGGTAGTCGATGACCTCGACCTTGCGGATGCAGTCTTGCGCGAGGCGTGCGGCGGGGCCGCCGACCGATCCCAAATAGAATCCGCCGTTGGCCTTGCAGGCGTCGATGAAGACCTTGGAGCGGTTGCCCTTGCCGACGGTGACGAGGCCGCCGCCCTGCCGCATCAGGATATCGGCGTATGAATCCATGCGCGCCGACGTCGTCGGTCCGAAGGAGCCGGAGGCGTAACCTTTGGGCGTCTTGGCGGGGCCGGCATAATAGATGGGGTAGTTCTTTATCGCATCCGGCAGGCCCTCGCCGCGCTCGATGCGGTCCTTGAGGCGTCCGTGGGCGATGTCGCGCGCGACCGCCATCGGCCCGGTCAGGGATAACCGCGTGCGGACGGGGTATTGGCTGAGTGTTTTTCTTATCTTGCCCATCGGTTCTGTCAGGTCGATGCGCACGACCTCGCCGCCGATGTCCTGATCGCCCGGTTCCGGCAGATATTGGGCCGGGTTGGTCTCGAGGGCCTCGAGGAAGACGCCGTCGGCGGTTATCTTGCCGAGCGCCTGGCGATCCGCGGCACAAGAGACGCCGATGCCGATCGGCAGGCTCCCACCGTGGCGCGGCAGGCGGATGACGCGTACGTCGTGGACGAAATATTTTCCGCCGAACTGCGCGCCGATGCCGAAGCCGCGGGTCAGTTCGCGGATTTGGGCCTCGAGCCCCAAGTCGCGGAAAGCCCGTCCGTAGGCGGTGCCCTCGTGCGGCAGATTATCCAGATAGCGCGTGCTCGCGAGCTTGACCGCCTTCAAGTTCTGCTCGGCCGAGGCGCCGCCGATGACGACCGCCAGGTGATAAGGCGGGCATGCGGCCGTGCCGAGCGAGCGCAGCTTGCCGTCGAGCGACTTGAGGAGCGCATCGGGGCGCAATATGGCGGGAGTCTCCTGGAAGAGGAACGTCTTGTTGGCCGACCCGCCACCCTTCGCCACGAACAGAAAGCGGTACTCGTCGCCCTCGGTCGCATAGAGGTCGATCTGTGCGGGCAGATTCGTCTTGGTATTGATCTCCTCGAACATCG
>DATDHA010000458.1:0-4494 GCA_036521815.1 Alphaproteobacteria bacterium
CAAGGCCACTCAGGAAGTGCGTGCCTTCGCGGTCGACCTAGCCATAGCCGCCACGCGCAAGCTGATCGAGGGCAATCTCGATCCCGCTCGCGCGACGCAACTTGTCGACCAGGCGATTTCCGAACTGCCGCAGCGGCTCCACTGATCGATTGCGCGCTTCGGTTTAGCGCCTGATCCCGTCGGATTGAATCGAGCCAGGCTCTAGATTTACTGATTTTGTCGCATTTTCTACGACATGCCCTGTGCTGCGGTTTCGTCGTCGCACGCCCACTTTGCGGGACAATGCCTCGGCCCTCGGGCGGCTTTGCCGCGACGGCGCAGCGCTCGCCGTACCCTTTGGCAGCAATTAGTCCTTATGCGGGCGCCAGAGTTTCTTGCGCCCCTCCGGGGAGAAGTTGGGAATCGTTTGAACGATCGTGTCCTGCACGGCACTGTCGAAGGCTTGCCGTTTTGCGCGCAGCGCCATCACGGCCGTCGAGAAGGCCGCCGCATCGAACGGCTCGGCGACGAGCTTGTCGTGCACCTCGCGGCGTGCGTGCTGCAGCTCCTCCGTCAGGGCCACGAGCTTCGCTTGGTTTGCCTGAAAGCCGGCGCGCAGAAGGTCCGCGTCCTTGGCCGGCAGATCGGCCGTGAGACGCTGCACGATGGCCTCGGTGCCACGTGGCGGTTCGTGCCAGATGGGCATCCACATACGCGTCGCGAGGACGGCCGCAAGCAGCAGATTGACGGCCACCGAGAGGAAGAGAAGGTTCTTGAGCATCCGAGCGGTCATGGGGCGTCACTCAAAGCCCGGCAACGTCGAAGGACGCTTCGTCGACTTGCAGGGCCGCAGCGTTGCTCCAGGCCAATTCCGAACGGATGCCATCCGACTCCTGCTCCTCCGGGATCGACCCGATCACGACGCCAAGCAGCGCCACCGCAGCCAGCACGGCTGCCCGCGACCACAGCCAAACCGCGTCGGCGCGGGGGCGGTCATATTCCGCCCGATTGACGGTGCGCGCCCGATGCGCGATGCGCGCGACGAGGAATTCCACGCCGGGCGGCTCGACCATCGGGCGGCAACGATCGAGAAGCGCATCCAGCCGGCCGGCTTCCGCCTGGGCGCCACTCGCCTCACGGTGGGAGGCGAGGAAGCGCTCGGCCGCCTCGCGCACGTCGGCGGGCCAATTCCCGAGCGACGCGCCGTAAGCGTCCAGGTAGTATTTGAACTGCTCGAAAGTCATTCTTCCTCCTTGGGTCCCAGAGCCCCGAGCGATGCCAGTTTTGTTTTCAGCGTTCTCCTTGCGCGCACGAGCAAAGCCTCAAGCGCCGAAACCGAAATCGACAAGGCTTCCGCGGCCTCGAGGTTGCTCATCTCCTCGTAATAGCAAAGCACCAATGCCGCGCGCTGGCGTTCCGGCAATTCGCCGATCGCGCGCCTGACGGCGAGGCCGACCTCGTCGTCGTAGATCTTGGCGAGGGCACTCGGCCGCGGATCGGCGGGATCGCCCGCACTCTCGAGCGGCAAAGGGCTCGCGCGGCGGCGGCGATCGAGGCACAGATTCACGAGGATCCGGAAGAACCACGTCGTGAACTTGCCTCTTCCCGGCTGCCAGGTTTCGGCCTTTGTCCACAATCGCAGGAAGGCGTCCTGCACGATCTCATCGGCGTCGCTTGCATTCCCCATGATGCGCATCGCCAAACGAAGGCCGCGCCGCACGTGCCGTTCCATCAGCACCCGAAACGCATCGCCATCGCCCTTGGCCGTGCGCGCGACCAAAACCTCGTCCGACTCCTCGTCCATGCCTTCGGTCACCTGTTCGATGACCGCGAAGTGCTGTCGCCGCCGAAACGCGGCATCCACGGCCAAGGCCCCTCGGCCACGCGTCGCGCGTTCTTCAGCCGCGGTGAACATGTGGCTGGAACAACGCGTCGGCCGCCTTGCGCTGATCATCGCTCATGTGATCGTAGAGCGACTTGAACGCCGTGGCAAAGGCCGTGATCGACTTGGCACGGGCCTCGGCAACCGCCTCGCGGCGCGCCAGCCGATCGGGCGCGGTCGCAGGCTTGTCCTTATCCGCATCGAACTGCTGCTTGAGCTTCATCCGCTCGGCGGCGTTCTCGCGCATCACCTTTTCAACCGCACCCCACTCCGCTTCCTGCGCCGGCGTGATCTTGAGCTCGGCCTTCAAATAGGCGACACGGCCATCGATATGCTCCACATGCTCGCGCGCAACACCCGGACCTTGGGCCGCGTTGACGGTCTGGGCGGCATAGCCGCCCGCCAAGGCCAATACCGCGATCGCGGCGACAATGTACTTGCTGTGCGTCCTCATTAGAAACTCCCTAATCTTCCCAAGAAAGCGGACCCGGCTGGCCCCTCGAAAGGGCCGGCGGGTCCGTCCGATCCCTCGTTGGAATATACGGGGAGAGGCCGCCAAAACTTGCGCCGGCCGCACGTCGAAAAGAGTTGGGCGGGCAAGAGAGCGTAAATCTGCCCGGCAGGCGGGAACGGCGGGCCGGGGTCAGCCGGCCCAGAGGATGCCCAGTACCCGTAAATTGAGCCCTATTCCGCGGCCTCTGACGCCTTGTTTTCCGGGCGCCAGCGCAAGATGGGCTTGCGCGCGGCACCGGTTTCGTCGAGGCGCTGGCGAGGGGTCGAATAGGGCGCGCCGTGAAAATAGGCTGCCGCCCCGGCCTGCTTCGCGCGTGCAGCAAGGCCGCGGACGACCTCGATGAACTGGTCGAGGGATTCCTTGCTCTCGGTTTCCGTCGGCTCCATGAGGAGGGCGCCATGGACAACGAGGGGGAAATACATCGTCATGGGGTGAAAGCCCTCGTCGATCATCGCCTTCGCGAAATCGACGGTCGTAACACCGGTATCCCTGAGGAAGCGGTCGTCGAACAGGACCTCGTGCATGCAGGGACCCGGAAACGGCAGCGTGAGCAGATCGCCGAGCCGGGCCATCAGGTAATTGGCGTTCAGCACCGCATCGGCCGAGGCCTGCGCCAGGCCGTCCGCCCCATGGCTCATCATATAGGCGAGCGCACGCACGAACATGCCCATCTGGCCGTGGAAGCCCTTGAGCCGGCCGAATGGCGCGCTGGAAGGCGGTGCGTCCTTAGCATGCTCAACAAACCGGAAGCCGTCGGGACCATGAACCACGTAGGGAAGCGGGGCATAAGGTGCGAGTGCCGCCGACAGCACGACCGGCCCGCTGCCCGGCCCGCCGCCGCCGTGCGGGGTCGAGAACGTCTTGTGAAGATTGATGTGCATGCAGTCGATACCAAGATCCCCCGGCCGCACGCGTCCGACGATCGAGTTGAAATTGGCGCCGTCGCAGTAGAAATAGGCACCACTCTTGTGAAGTGCATCTGCGATCGCGATCATGTCCGGCTCGAATAGGCCGCAGGTATTTGGATTGGTGAGCATGAGGGCCGCCACGTCCGGCCCGAGTTTTGCCCGGAAGGCGGCGAGATCGACGCGGCCTTGCGCATTCGCCGGGATCGGATCGACCGTGAAGCCGCATTCCGCCGCCGTCGCCGGGTTGGTGCCGTGGGCGGATTCGGGAACCAGGACGCGTCGGCGATTAGCCTCGCCGCGCGCCTCGAGTGCGGCACGGATCGCGATCATGCCGCAAAGCTCGCCATGCGCGCCCGCCCCTGGCGACATTGCCACGGCCGGCATCCCGGTGAGCGTCTTGAGCCAATGGGCGAGCCGGTCGATGAGTGCAAGCGCACCCTGCACCGACCGCTCCGGCTGGAGGGGATGGAGATCGCCGAGACCCGGGAGCCGCACCACCTTTTCGTTGAGGCGCGGATTGTGCTTCATGGTGCAGGAGCCGAGCGGATAGAGCCCGCTGTCGATGCCGTAGTTCTTCTGGCTCAAGCGCGTGAAGTGGCGCACCACCTGCGGCTCCGAGAGCCCGGGCAGGCCGATCTTGCCCTGGCGCCGCAATCCGCCGAGGTGCTGCGTGACGTTGGGTGGTGCGGGCAGATCGACCCCCGTGCGGCCTTCCCTGCTCAACTCGAAGATAAGCGGCTCCTCGAGCTGGAGGCCGCGGTTGCCGCTTATCGTGGTGCCGTCCCGCGTGTCGCCCTGAGGTGCGGCAGGGCGGGACTTGCGGTCCTGGGAAAGATCCATCACAGCACCTCCTGGAGCGCCTTCACGAGCGCATCCATATCGGATTCGGTGGTCGTTTCGCTTGCCGCGACCAGCATGAGATTAGCGAGTGTCGAGCGAGCGGGGTAAAAACGCGAGAGCGGCACGCCCGCAAGGATGCGGCGTCCGACGAGCGCATCGACGACACCTGCCGCCGGCTTCGGGAGGTGCAGCGTGAACTCGTTGAAGAAACTCTTGTTGAGGACCTCGATGCCCTTCACTGCCTTGAGCCGCTCGGCGAGCTGCACGGCCTTGGCGTGATTGAGCTCGGCCAGCCGCGTGAATCCCGCTTCACCGAGGAGCGCCATGTGGATCGTGAAGGCGAGCGCGCAGAGGCCCGAATTCGTGCAGAT
>DATDHA010000459.1:0-2798 GCA_036521815.1 Alphaproteobacteria bacterium
GCGTGCGCAACACCTTCGCCTTCGAGCCTGGGCTTGAACGAATTGCGCTCAAGTTGGGGCTCGCACCATGCGCGTTGCGTTCTACGCACCGCTAAAGCCGCCGGGCCACCCGGTCCCGTCGGGCGACCGGCGCATCGGTCGGGCGCTCATGGGAGCGCTCGGCCTTGCCGGTCACGAGGCTACCGTCGCCTCGCGACTGAGAAGCTGGGACGGTGCCGGGGATGCAACGCGGCAGGCGCGCATCGAACGACTTGGCCGCGAAGTCGCTCGACGGCTCATTCAGCACTACCGTGAGAAAGCCGAAAAGCGCCCCGATCTCTGGCTCACCTATCATCTCTACCACAAGGCCCCCGACTGGCTCGGGCCGATGGTCGCCGAGGCGCTGGCGATCCCCTACGTCGTCGTTGAGGCATCCCACGCGCCGAAGCAGGCAACCGGCCCCTGGAAGGACGGGCATGCCGCGGCACTCGCCGCAATGGCGCGCGCGGACGCGCTCATTGCGCTCAACAGCGACGATCGGGAAGGGCTGCTCGCGCTCACCACCAATTCCCGTCGCGTCTTCTCGCTTGCACCCTTCATCGATACGGCACCCTATGTGCACGCGGCGCCGTGCCGCGAGAATTTTGCAGCACGTCACGGCATGGCGGCGCAGAAGCCTTGGCTCTTGACGGTTGCAATGATGCGCGAGGGTGCGAAGCTCCGATCCTATCGCGTCCTCTCAAAGGCCCTCGGGGAACTCGGCGATTCGGAATGGCAGCTTCTCATTGCCGGCGATGGCCCGGCGCGACGCGAAGTTGAGGCGCTGTTCGCGCAATTTGCGCCAGAGCACGTATTTTTCCTCGGCGAGGTCATTGCCAGCGCTTTGCCTAGCCTCTATGCCTCCGCCGATCTTTATCTTTGGCCGGCGATCGACGAGGCGTTCGGCATGGCATTCCTTGAGGCGCAGGCTGCGGGTTTGCCCGTGGTTGCCGGGCGAGCGCGCGGCGTTCCCGATATCGTGCGCGACGGGGAGAGCGGACATCTTACCCCGCCGGGCGATGGGTCATCCTTCGCTGCCGCGGTGCTTGGAATGTTGCGCGATGCGCCGCGGCGACGGCTCATGAGCGAGCGTGCGCGGCGCATCATGCTCGAAGAACACGATATAGCGCTTGCGGCCGGGCGGCTCGACGCGATTCTCGTGAGCGTGGTGGCGGAGTACCGCCGGTGACGCTCCTCGCACTCATTCGCCACGGCCCGACGGACTGGAACGAGCTCAAGCGCATGCAAGGCCGCTGCGATCGGCCACTCTCTCCCGCCGGGGCTGCGATCGTGGCGCGCTGGCGCGTACCCATCGAGCTCCAGGGCGTCGAATGGGTCGCGAGCCCGCTTCTGCGCGCACGCGAGACGGCGCGTATCCTCCTCGGCGCGGATGTCCCGGTCGAGCCAGCCCTTACCGAGATGGCCTGGGGTGCATGGGAAGGCCGCACACTTGCGGAACTGCGCGCCGAACTCGGGCCCGCGTTCGCGGAGACCGAGGCGAACGGCCTCGACTTTCACGCCCCCGATGGGGAAAGCCCGCGCGACGTCCAGGCGCGTCTTTCGCCGTGGCTTTCGCGTATCGCTCGTGACGGCCGGCCGGTTGCAGCCGTCACCCACAAAGGCGTTATCCGGGCGACACTGGCACTCGCGACCGATTGGGACTATCTCGGCAGGCCGCCCGCAAGACTCGATTGGTCCTGCGCTCACATTTTCCGGCTCGATCGCGACGGGCGGCCCAACGTCGAGCGCCTCAATATCGACTTGGCCCCGAATATTGGCTTGGCACCGACGTGAGCGCAGAGCGCGTCTTGATCTATGTTCAGCACCTCCTCGGCATCGGCCATTCGATGCGTGCCGCAGCACTTGCGCGCGCATTCGCCGCAACGGGGTTCGAGACGAACCTTGTCTCCGGCGGCGTGCCGATTGCCCCGCTCGCGCTCGCCACGGCGGGCCTGATCCAGCTCCCGCCCGTTCAAGCCAAGGAGGGCAATTTTTCTCTCCTAGCCGACGAGCGCGGCAATCCCATCGACGCTGCGTATCGCGCCGCGCGCCGAGAGTGCTTATTGTCGATCCTGCGGGAAAAGCGGCCAAACGTACTGATTTTCGAGACGTTCCCGTTCGGCCGGCGGCAAATGCACTTCGAGCTTCTCCCGCTCCTCGAGGCAGCGCTTGCGATGGAGCCACGGCCGCTCATCGCCGCGTCGGTGCGCGACGTCCTGCAAACTCCGAAGCCCGGACGCGCAGAAGAAGCTTTAGCGCTCGTCGCGCGCGCGTTCGACCTGGTTCTCGTCCATGGCGACCCGGCCCTGGTGCGGCTCGAGGCGAGCTTTCCGCCGGCCGCGGCCCTCGGCGATAAATTGCGCTACACGGGTTACATCGCCGATCCCCCGACGCCGCGTGGAAAGCCAGGTGATGCCGGGTGGGACGAGGTGATCGTCTCGGCGGGTGGAGGTGCCGTCGGCGGCGTGCTCCTTGCAACCGCACTGGCGGCTCGGCCACTGACGCGCCTTCGAGAGGCGACTTGGCGATTTCTTGTCGGACACGGTGCAGCGGATGCGGAATTCGAACGACTCGCATCAAGTCGGGAAAAGGGCGTCATCGTCGAGCGTGCGCGGCCGGACTTCCGGCGCCTCCTGGCCAATTGCCGTATCTCGATATCTCAAGCTGGGTATAATACCGTGATGGATATCGTGAGCGCCAATACGCGGGCGGTGTTGGTGCCGTTTTCGGGTGCTGGCGAGACCGAGCAGGCGATGCGGGCGGCATGTCTAGCACAACAC
>DATDHA010000460.1:0-8557 GCA_036521815.1 Alphaproteobacteria bacterium
CGCTTGGCCCCCAGGATCTCGCGCCGATCTTCCCGATGTCGCTTATCCAACAGGAGGTCTCCGTCGAGCGCGAGATCGAGATACCGGGCCCCGTGCGCGACGTCTACCGGCAATGGCGCCCCTCCCCACTCTACCGCGCGCGGCGGCTTGAGTGCGCACTCGGCACGCCGGCAAAGATTTACTACAAGTACGAGGGCGTGAGCCCCGCGGGGAGCCACAAGCCCAATACCGCCGTAGCCCAGGCATTCTACAACAAGGAAGCCGGCGTCAAACGCCTTTCGACGGAGACGGGTGCGGGCCAGTGGGGTTCCGCCCTTGCGTTCGCAGGCACGCTCTTCGGCCTCGAAGTCAAGGTCTTCATGGTCAAGGTAAGCTTCCATCAGAAGCCCTATCGCAAGGCGCTCATGGAATCGTGGGGGGCGAAATGCGTCGCGAGCCCGAGCAACGAGACCGAGTCCGGGCGCAAGGTCCTTGCCGAGCATCCGGATTCGACCGGCAGCCTGGGTATTGCGATCAGCGAGGCGGTCGAGGTCGCGGCCCAGCGCGACGACACGAAATATGCCCTCGGCAGCGTGCTGAACCACGTGCTGCTGCATCAGACGGTGATCGGCCAGGAAGCGCTCGCGCAACTCGAGATGGCCGGCGATTATCCCGATATCATCGTCGGGTGCACCGGCGGTGGAAGCAATTTTGCGGGCATTGCCTTTCCGTTCCTCGGGATTCAGTTGCGGGGTGGAAAGAAAGTGCGCGTCGTGGCGGTCGAGCCGTCGGCGTGCCCGACGCTGACCCGAGGCAAATATGCTTATGACTTCGGCGACACCGGGCACCTGACCCCGCTCGTCAAGATGCACACCCTTGGCTCGGCGTTCGTGCCGCCCGGTTTTCACGCCGGCGGGTTGCGCTATCACGGCATGGCCCCGCTTGTCAGCCTCACTCAAGAGCTCGGCCTCATCGAGTCCCGTGCCTATCATCAGACGCCGTGCTTCGAGGCGGGTGTGCTCTTCGCGCGCACGGAAGGCATCTTGCCGGCGCCCGAAGCCAATCACGCCGTCAAGGGGGCGATCGACGAAGCGCTGCGCTGCAAGAAGGAGGGAACGGCGCGCACCATTCTCTTCAATCTCTGTGGCCACGGCCACTTCGACATGCAGGCATACATCGACTATTTCGCCGGCAAGCTCGAGGATCTCGACTACATCGCGGCCGATCTCAATCGCGCCCTCGCCGACTTGCCGAAGGTCGCCGCGGAATAACCTTCTCGGTGCGGCATCTCACATGGCACTGCCACCCGAGGCAAGGTCGCGGGCGGGGGGCCGTCCTTTCTTGACGGATTTCGACGCTACCTTGCCGGCCCGCTTTGTCGGCCGACCTTTGTTGGGCTGGCCCTTGTTGGACTGGCCCTTGTTGGACTGGCCCTTGTTGGGCTGGCCACTTCCCTTGGATTTCCCAATTCGCGCGATTTTTGCTTCGGCCGATGGCGCTTGAAGCTTGCGAGCCGCGGGCTTGCGGATTTCCGGCATCGTCATATCGAGGTCGGCGAGGGTCATCGGCTTATAGGATGCGCGATCGTAGTCGTAGGTATGCGGGAACGGCCGGCAGCAATCGAACCCGACTTTGGCACCGATGTAATCGGGAAAGCTCGGGTTGAGGCCGTGCCCGAAGACGTTCTCGATCCGGATGATACCGTGCTTCGGGTCGAGGCGCGTCGCCATCGCCCATTCGACGTCGCTCGAGCTGCGGATATCGACGTCGTCATCGACGACCGTCACCATCTTGAGTGGGGGAAAGGCGGCGAACGCCGCCATGATGGCCTGCTTCGACCAGCCGGCGCGCTTCTGCGCGATCTGCACGAGCGCGTGATAGAAGCCGCAACCGCCGTGACTGAAATAGACGTCCGTCACGCCCGGCACCTGTCGCTGGAGCAGCGCCAAGACGTTCGCTTCGCCGAGCAGGCCGACCGAGTTCCACACCTCGACACCCGAGAGAATCGTCTGGAATACCGGCTTGGCGCGGCGATGAATGGCGTGCACGTGGACGACCGGGCGCGGTTCGCGCTTGGCATAATAGCCGGTCACCTCGGCGAACGGCCCTTCGGGTGCGAGCTCGCCCGGAACCATTTCGCATTCGAGCGCCCACATCGCATTCGCGACGATGTGCACGGGAAGCCGCTTGCCTTGGACGAGTTCGAGGGGGGTGCGGTGAAACTCGCTCGCGATGCCAAGCTCGTCGGTGTCGGCAGGTGCCGCTTCGGCGGGGGTTGCCGCCGCAAAATGCAGACCCGGTCCGACGCCGACATTGATCGAGAAGGGGAGCGACTTGCCCTTTGCCGCGGCCTTGTCGAGATAGAGCTCGAGGTGCCGCCCCGCGTCGATATTGACGTGCAGCGTATTCCTGTTTTCGACCATGAAGCGTTGAATCGAGGCGTTGCGGATGCCCGTATCGGGGTCGATCGCGATCACGACACCCGCATCGAAATAGGGGCCGCCGTCTTTGAGCGCGTGGATCGGGATCGGCATCTTCGAAAGATCGACCGACTTTTCCGTGACCTCGAGGACGGGCCCGGTCCTGACCATGACCGGATGGACCGGGCGCTGCTGCCACGCCTTGATGCAACCCGCGACATATTGCGGCAGCGTGCGCTCTTCTCGGCGCATCAGTGCTGCGAGCAGATCGCGCGACCAGTAAAGCCCCGTGAAAACCGGTGCCGTATGGCCCTTGACCTTCTCGAAGAGGACCGCGCGCGGCCCGCCCTCGAGCTTTGCGGCAATGCCGGCGAGATCGTGCTTGAGGTCGACCTCGCTTCGAATGCGCACGAGTCGTCCCATCCCGTCCAATTCTTCGATGATCAGGGCAAGATCGCTAATGGGGCTGATCGCCATGCTTGCTCTCCCGGCACCGTGGGCGGCCGTCGCGGCGGGCTTATTTTCGCTTCGGCCGCGTCCTGCCGTTGGCGGCCTGCTCGCCCCAGCGCTTGACGACGCCAAGCTCAATGCCGAAGAGATCGAGCGAACGCCCGACGGACTGATCGATTATATCGTCGACCGACTCTGGCCCAAAGTAAAAGGCGGGTATCGGGGGGGCGACGATCGCACCTATCTCCGTGGCGGCCGCCATGGAGCGGAGGTGGCCGAGATGGAGCGGTGTTTCGCGCACCATGAGGACGAGACGACGACGCTCCTTGAGCACCACGTCGGCAGCACGGGTCAGGAGTGTCGAGGTAACCCCCGATGCGATCTCCGAAAGGGTCCGGATCGAGCATGGAGCGATGAGCATGCCAAGGGTCTTGAACGACCCGCTCGATATCGAGGCGCCGATGTCGCCGATGGGATGCACAACGTCGGCAAGCCTTTGCACCTCGGCGACCTTGAGCGAGGTTTCGTAGGCGAGCGTGACTTCCGCCGAGCGCGACATCACGAGATGCGTCTCGATACCGCGTCCCTTCAGCAATTCGAGCGCCCGCACGCCGTAGATCACGCCCGAAGCGCCGCTGATTCCCACGATGAGCCGCTGAAGTGTCGCCGCCACGGACCCGCCTTCCTTCCGACCCTTAGCGCCCTATGCTCCGTAGAAATCCCGCCTAGTGTGGTGGATTTGAAGTTCCTAATATTTTGGCGGCATCCGCGTTTAGGAACTTCAAATCCGAATACCACACTAGATACAACATATTACTCGTGTGGCTTTGAATCCGAAATTCGCTCACGGCCCCGCACCCAGATGTGGCGAATTTCGGACTAGCCACACGAGCGCTGCGCCACGATAAGGGCTGCCGGGTACGAACGCAATGGCGCGACCGACGGCAACTGCGGTGCTGCATTGCCTTTGAGTGCGGCGTGGCCAGCGAATAATATTGGCCGCCTAGAGCGTGACGCGATTAAGTTGATCCACTGTCCCTCCTCACCCAGCTTCGGGTAAGCTCAGCGTTACTTCGCTAACCCTACGCAACCCTCTCCTCCCATTGGGAGGAGAGGGAAGGGTGAGGAGGGCTTCGCGACTCCATGCCATCCGATCACGCTCTAGAACGCGGCCTCCGCCATCTCCATGAGCGGCTTCTTGCCGGCCATGAGGGTGGAGAAGCAGGTGCCCGTCTGCGGCAAGAGGCGCGTCATGAAAAACCGGGCAGTCGACAGTTTCGCGCGATAGAAATCGCCCTCCTCGGCACTGCCGTCGGCGAGCTTGGCGAGCGAGACCTTGACCATCTTGGCCCACATGAAGCCCAAGGCGACGAGCCCGAAGAGCTTCAGATAGTCGCTTGCGGCGGCCCCTGCCTCCTCGGGATCGCGCAGGCCCTGTTCCGCGAGCCAAGCCGTCGCCTGCTGCAAGCGGCCGAATGCCTTGGCAAGTGGGAAGACGAACTCGGCCATTTCGGGAGCGACCTGGTTCGCCTCGATGAAGCCGAGGATCGGATGGAAAAAGCGGCGCAGAAGGCGGCCGACATGCGAGCCAAGCTTGCGGCCCACGAGGTCGAGCGCCTGGATACCGTTCGTCCCCTCATAGAGCTGGGTAATGCGCGCGTCGCGCACGAGCTGCTCCACGCCGTTCTCGCGGATGAAGCCGTGACCGCCATAGGTCTGGACCGCGAGGTTTGCCGCCTCGAAGCCCATGTCGGTGAAGTATGCTTTGATGATCGGGGTCAAGAGCGCCACGACATCCTCCGCGGCCTCGCGCACCGCGGCGTCGGGGTGCCTTTTCTCCTTGTCGATCTCCATCCCGATCCAATAGGCAAGGGCGCGTGCCGCCTCCACCTGCGCCCGCATCGTGAGCAGCATTCGCCGCACGTCCGGATGCACGATGATCGGGTCGGCCGGCTTGTCCGGCGCTTTGGCGCCGGCAAGGGAGCGGCCCTGAAGACGCTCCTTCGCATAGGCGACGGCACTCTGATAAGCCGTCTCGGCGAGGCCCAGGCCCTGAATGCCGACGCCGAGGCGTGCTGCGTTCATCATGACGAACATGCAGCGCATGCCCTTGTTGGGCTCGCCCACGAGCCAGCCTTTGGCGTCATCGAAATTCATCACGCAGGTCGAGGACGCCTTGATGCCCATCTTGTGCTCGATCGAACCGCAGCGCACGCCATTGCGTTGGCCGATGCTGCCGTCGGCATTCGGCAGGAACTTGGGCACGAGGAAAAGGCTGATCCCTTTCGTGCCGGCGGGAGCGCCCGGCAGGCGCGCAAGTGCGAGATGGAGGATGTTCTCCGTGAGGTCGTGCTCGCCCGCCGAGATGAAGATTTTCGTGCCTGTGATCTTGTAGCTACCGTCGCCCGCGGGCTCCGCGCGCGTCCGCAAAAGGCCGAGATCGGTCCCGCAGTGGGGTTCCGTGAGGCACATGGTGCCCGACCACTCGCCGGAGACGAGCTTCGGCAGGTATTGTTTCTTGAGCTCGCTCGTCGCGTTCTGCTCGATCGCGTTGTAGGCGCCGGCCGAAAGGCCGGGATACATGCCGAAGGAAATGTTCGCGGAACAGATCATCTCCTCGACGACGAGGCCGACATATTTGGGCAGTCCCTGCCCGCCATATTCCGGGTCGCACGAGAGCGCTGACCAGCCGCCGTCGACGAACAGCTTATAGGCCTCCTTGAAACCCTTGGGCGTGCGCACGACGCCGTTCTCGTAATGACATCCCTCTTCGTCGCCCGTCCGGTTGAGCGGAAAGATCTCGCTTTCGCAAAGCTTCGCACCTTCATCGAGGATGGCGTCGATGACGTCGGCCGTCGCCTCCCCGTAGCCGGCCAGCTTCGCCGTCTCGTCGATGCCGAGCAGCTCATGAAGCACGAAGCGCATCTCACGCAAGGGAGCCTTGTAGGTTGCCATGGGCGGTTCCTTCGCCTAATTCCTGAGCGGTTTGCCGGTTTCGAGCATGTGTTCGATCCGCGCGAGCGTGCCCTCGGTCTTGAGGAGCGCCATGAACGCCTTGCGTTCGAGCTTCGTCAGGTCGTCTTCGCCGAGTGCGTCCACGATATCCGTCGCCCCGCCCGAGAGTACCGTGGCAAGCTCGGCGGAGACCACCACGTCATGGGCAGTCGCCTTGCCTTGGCGGCGAAATCCCTCGACCGCCAGCTCGAGGGCGGCCTTGGCGGTCGGCCCGGGAAGGTGGATCTCCTTCGGCGGCTCGGACGCTTTGTAACTTGTGGCGAGTTCGAGCGCCTTGGCCTTGGCGCTGGCCAAGAGGCGGTCGCGATTCATGACAATCCCGTCGCCCTCGCGCAGAAGCAACATTTCTCTCGCCTCGAAAGCCGACTTCGCGACCTGCGCCGTGCCGATCATCTCGAAGGCCTTCGAGATCGCCGGCATAGGTCCGCCCGGCCGCCTCTTGTTCAGGAGCCAGCGAGTCAGCACCTCCTTGCAACCACCCCAACTGGGGACGAGGCCGACGCCGACTTCGACGAGTCCCATATAAGTCTCGGCGTGGGCCTGGACAGCACTGGAGTGCAGGAGTATCTCGCACCCGCCGCCAAGCGCCATGCCCGATGGCGCCGCGACGACCGGGAACGGCGCGTATTTGAGCGCCTTGTAGGTTTGCTGGCCCTTCGAGACCATGTCCTCGATCACCGGCCAGAGGGCGACGTTGGCGGCGAAGAGCACCAAGCCGATATTGGCGCCGACGGAAAAGTTGTCCGCCTCGTTGTGGATCACGAGTGCTTTGTACTTCTCCTTCACAAGCTTCGACGATTTCTGGATGAGATCGAGAATGTCGGGATCCATCGCATTCATCTTGCTGTGGAACTCGAGGCAGGCGACACCGTCGCCGATGTCCCACAAGGATGCCGAGCCGTTTTTGAGAAGTGGCGCCGAGCGGAGCTTGATATCGGAAAGCAACAGAACGCCGGGACGCCGTTCGAGCTTTGCGTATTCGCCTGAAGTCGTCAGGTAATGAAGCGCGCCACCCTCAACCTTGTAAAAGGGTCGCCCCGCGGCCTTCTCAAGAAGTGGGGGCACGGCCATGCCCGAGGCCCGGAGCCGCTCTGCGAACCAGCTTGTGCCGAGTTGATCGACGAGCTCGAAGGGGCCGTATTTCCAGGCATAGCCAAGCCGCATTGCTTCGTCGACGGCGGGGATCGTGTCGGCGATTTCCGGCACCAGCGAAGCCGCGTAGGAGAGAGTATGAGAGAGCACGCGCCAGGCATATTGCCCGCCCTTGTCCGGATGTTCGACGAGGGCGCGGAGCTTTCCCTTGCGCGCGGCCGCAACGCTCTCGAGCTGGGCCTTGACGGATGGCCCGTAGCTGCCGGTGCGGAGATCGATCGACTCCTTGACGCGGGAGCCGTCAGCTTTTTTCTCGAGCCGATAAAAGCCGCCCTTGCCTTTGCGCCCGGTGCTGCCTTCCGCGATCATCTTGGCGATAAGCGGGATCTCCTTGTAGAGGCGGCGATACATGTCGCCCTCGGACAAGGTGGCGTTCATGCTCGCCGCGACGTGCGGCATGAGATCGATGCCGACAAGATCCATGAGGCCGAAGATCCCGGTCTTGGGAATGCCCATCGGCCGACCGGCAACGGCATCCGCCTCCTCGACGGTCAGGCCCATCTCGAGTGCTGCGGAAATCGCGACTTGAATCCAGAGCGTGCCGATGCGGTTCGCGATGAAGCCGGGCGTGTCCTTGCAATCGACCACACCCTTGCCGAGCCGCTCGTCCGCGAATGTCCGAAGGGTCTCGAGCGCCTCCTTGCGCGTCTTGGGACCCGCCACGAGTTCGAGCAGGCGCATATAGCGCGGCGGATTGAAAAAGTGCGTGATCAGGAAATCCTGTGCAAAGGATTCGGGGAGCCCCTCGACAAGCGCTCTGAGCGGGATCGTCGAGGTATTCGAGGAAACGACCGAGCCCTTCTTGCGCGCACTCTCGAGCTTTCCATAGAGATCGCGCTTGATCCTTGGGTTCTCGACGATCGCTTCGACGACCCAATCCGCATCGGCGAGCTTGCCGAGATCGTCCTCGAGATTGCCGGGTGTGACGAGCTTCGCGGTCACCTTCGACATGAACGGTGCCGGATCGGTCTTGAGCATGCGCTGGATGGCCTGGGCGGCGATGGCGTTTCTGTCGTTGGAGCCTTGCGGCACGATGTCGAGGAGGAGTACCGGCACGCCGGCATTCGCGATGTGCGCGGCGATGCCGCTTCCCATCACGCCCGCGCCGATGACCGCGGCCTTTTCGATCTTCATCGCACGGCCTCCAGGATGGTGGCGATGCCTTGGCCGCCGCCGATGCATTGGGTCGCGAGCGCAAAGCGCTTGCCCTCGCGCTTCAGCAATTGCGCTGCCTTCCCCGTGATGCGAGCGCCGGTCGCGCCCAAGGGATGGCCGAGTGCGATGGCGCCGCCGTCGAGATTGACCCGCGATTTGTCGATGCCAAGATCGCGGATGCAGGCGATGGACTGGGAGGCGAAGGCCTCGTTGAGCTCGATGATGTCGATATCCCCGATGGCGAGACCGGCGCGCTTGAGCGCTTTCTGGGTCGCGGCGACCGGCCCGATGCCCATGATCTCGGGCGCGCAGCCCGCGACCGCGATGCTCTTGATCCGCGCGAGCGGGGTGAGGCCCTTTTTCGCCGCATACTCCTCGGTGCAGAC
>DATDHA010000461.1:0-6662 GCA_036521815.1 Alphaproteobacteria bacterium
GGATCATCCGCAGCCTTGGGCAACCCCTTCAGGCGCAAGGCGGGCTGGTGGCCCTCTTCGGATCCTTGGCGCCAAAGGGTGCGATCCTCAAGCGCGCCGCCGCCTCGCAGCACCTCTTCGAGCGGGAGGGCCGTGCCGTGGTCTTCTCCTCCCTCGAGGATCTCGCCGCACGGATCGACGACGCGGCACTCGACGTGACCCCCGAGGACTTTCTCGTGCTCAAGAATGCCGGTCCGAAAAGTGCCGCCGCGATGCCGGAGGCAGGCTATCTGCCGATTCCCAGCAAACTTGCCCGTGCTGGGGTCAAGGACATGGTGCGCATCTCCGACGCGCGCATGAGCGGCACCGCATTCGGCACAATTGTGCTCCATGTCTCACCCGATTCGGCCTCTGGCGGGCCGCTCGCACTCGTCGCCAGCGGGGATCGGATTCGCTTGAGCGTCAAGGCGCGGCGACTGGACCTTTTAGTCGATGACACCATGCTCGCCGAGCGCCGCCGCAGCCTCCCCGCACCGCCACACCCAAAGCGCGGATACGCAAGGCTTTTCCATGAAACCGTCCTGCAAGCCGACGAGGGGTGCGATTTCGACTTCCTGCGCGCGGCAATGTGAGTTGTTTTTGTGCAGGCGCAAAATCAGCAACCCGCGAAGATTAATGCTAACAGAAAGTTTAGACTTCGCCCGTTATCATGGTATGATTTTGGCATATGGTTCTTGGAGCCGTCGCGGCTGGCATGCCCGCCAACCGCAAAGAGGGTCAGAGGCCATGAAGAGGCAGGATTTAAGGGCTTCCATCGTGATCGCCGCGGTTTGGCTTCTCGGCATCACGATGTATTCGATCCTGAAGCCGCCAGCTTTCAGCGGCCACGATAGCGGAATCTACAACGCCATCGGTGCCCTGCCCGCTTCGGCCGAAACCTTCCAGGACGAACGGGCCCCCAAGCACAACAAGCAACCGATTCGTTGGGCGCATCAGCGCTGGGGTGCTGTTTAGGTTACGTTACACCGGTGGGCGATGCGGCCCGGTGCGAAGCCGTTAACCATCCGCCACGGCCGTCGTTGGAAGGATGACGGCTTTTTCAATGGCCCGTCGGCTATCGAAAATCTCCTTTGACGAGGGATGCGGCAGCATTTCGGCGGATGGGACCGCCGCCAGCGAAATGGATCTATGCCGCGCGAATTGCGTCGAGGAAGCGATCGACTTCCGTGCGCAGGACGTCGGACTGGCGGGTGAGCGCTTCGGCCGCATTCAAGACCTCGCTCGAGGCCACGCCGCTTTGCCCGGCAGCCTCGCTGACGGCCGCGATATTCTGCGAGACCTCCCGGGAGCCGGCCGCCGCCTGCTGAACATTGCGTGCAATCTCTTCCGTGGCCGCCCCCTGCTCCTCGATCGCCGACGCGATTGCGGTCGCGATCTCGCTGATTTCGAGAATAGTGCCGCGAATGCGCTCGATGGCGCCGACGGTCGTATCGGTCGCCTGCTGCATGCTTGCGATCTGGGTCGCGATTTCCTCGGTTGCCTTGGCGGTTTGATTGGCAAGCGCCTTCACCTCCGATGCGACGACCGCGAAGCCCTTGCCCGCCTCGCCGGCGCGCGCCGCCTCGATCGTGGCATTGAGCGCCAGAAGGTTGGTTTGCCCGGCAATGTCGTTAATCAGATCGACGACCTGCCCGATTCGTGCCGCCGCGTCCGCGAGGCTCTTGACGGTGCCGTTGGTATGGTTCGCTTCTTCGACCGCCTTGCTCGCGATCTTGCTCGACTGCACGACTTGCCTTCCGATCTCGCCGATCGAGGCGGAAAGCTCCTCGGCTGCGGTCGCGACGGTGTGCACGTTGCTTGAGGTCTGCTCGGAGGCCGCAGCGACGGCGTGAACCTGGCGCGTCGTCTCGTCGGCCGACGTCGTCATGCTGCCGGCAGTACCGCGCATCCGACCGGCCGCGGCGTCGACCGCGGTCATCATGCCGGTCACCTGCGCCTCGAAGTGCCTCCCGAGCTCCGCAAGACGCTCCGCATGCGCCGCTTGCTCCTTGCGACGGCGTTCCTTCTCCAATTCGACTTCGGCGCGTTGGCGCTCCTCATCGGCGCGACGACGCTCCTTTTCCGCCTCCTCGCGGACGTTCTGCTCCTCAGCCTGGCACTCGAGGCGCTCTTTCTCGATTGCGTTTTCCCTAAAGATATTCACGGCCCGAGCCATGTCGCCGATTTCGTCCATGCGCGAGGTCTCGGGAACTTCCACGGCCTTGTCGCCGGCAGCGAGCGTCTTGGTCACCGCGGTGAGGGCTGCGAGCGGACGCGTGATGGTGCTGCGCGCAATGAGCGGGGCGAGTGCGGCACCGACCATGATGCCGATGGCGGAGAGTGCCGCAAGCATCGCCAATCTGCGGTAATAGTAGGAATCGAGCGCTTCGGAGAGTGTCGTCACGTCCCGGTCGTTGGCTTTGGCGAGCTTGTCGATCTCGGCATTGAGGCTCTGGCGATTAGCACGATTGACGTCGTTGTCGCCGAATTCGCGCGCGGCCGGCGAACCGAGCTCGCGCCCGCGCCGGACGGTTTCCACGCGATAATTGATGAACGCGTCGACGTCCTTGGCCGCCAGATCGAGCTCATGCACGCGCCCTTCGGGCAGCAGATGCTTCCAGCGCTCCATGAGCTCCGGCAGGCGAGCGAGATTGGCAAGCAAGGGCTTGGCGAATTTCTCGACCTCGGCGGCGTCGCGCGCCATGTAGACGCCGCGGCTGTCCATGACGACCGTGACGATCCAATAATTCACCTGCTGCCCGATGCTTGAGCGCTCGGACGCCTTGGCAAGCTCTGCGGCCTTCGCGTGATAGGTCCAGACCGTTTCCACGCCGAGGCTGCCGATGACCAACGAGAAGAGGGCAACGAGCCCCACGACGCCGTAGATTTTCGGTCCGATCCTGAGCCTGGCGAACATGCATGTTTCTCCCGCCGAATTCGCAAGCGTGCCTCGGCCGAGGGTGCCGACGGTGGTCTCGCGGAAGCATCCGCTCAACCAAGCTCACCGCCGGTCAATCCACACTAATTTGATTAACAAATACTCAAATTTGCACGCCCGCGGAGATACCGGCGCACATCCCTTTTGACCGTTCCGCTTTGCGCCGCCATGCTCTATTTTCCCGGGTCGGCGAGCGAGCCCGGCCGAGCGATTTTTCCAAGTGCCGGTGCAAGGGAGGAAGGCCGCGATGAAGCTCTACGACTACAAGCCGGCACCCAATCCGCGCCGTGCGCGAATGTTCATGTCTGAGAAGGGCATCGAAATTCCGACGATCCAAGTCGATCTGCGGGCGGGTGAGCATCTCAAGCCCGCCTACCGCGCCATCAACCCCCAATGCGTGGTGCCGTATCTCGTGCTCGATGATGGGAGCGGCATCGGCGAGGTGGTTGCGATTTGGCGCTATTTGGAGGAGACCCGTCCCACGCCCCCGCTCTTGGGCGCCGGCGCCAAGGACAAGGCCATCGTCGCCATGTGGCAACATCGCGTGGAGTTCGACGGCCTTCTCGCCGTCGCCGAGGCTTTTCGCAATTCCACGCCCGGCCTGAAGGGCCGCGCACTTTCCGGGCCGCATGACTACGAGCAAATCCCCGCACTCGTCGAGCGCGGCAGGGCCCGCGCCCTCGATTTCTTCGCCGATATCGACAAACGGCTCGGCGAGAGCGAATTTATCGCGGGGCCACGGTTCAGCGTCGCCGACATCGACGCGTTCGTCGCGATCGAGTTCGCCGGCTGGATCGAGCTTGCGGTACCGGCGGAGCACAAGAACTTGAAACGCTGGCATGGCGCTGTCTCGGCGAGGCCGAGCGCCGAAGTGTGACAAACGCCAGCGCAATGCACACCACGATGCCGCCCAACGCATATCCCCGGGCGTGGACGTGCGGGCGAAGACGGCAGCGGCAGAGGAGGGACGCGCGATGACGCAAGACTTACTCGCACCTGGCTTCAAGACCGATCCCTTCTGGTGGGACCAGGCGCCGCTGACGCCACTCGCGAGCGCGCCGATCCCGAACCACGTGGACGTCGCCGTGATCGGCTCCGGCTATTCCGGCCTCTCGGCCGCATTGACCTTGGCGCGCGCCGGCCGCTCGGTCCTCGTGCTTGAATCCGCGACACCGGGGCAAGGGGCAAGCTCGCGCAACGGCGGGATGTGCGGCGACATGCTCAAACCGTCGCTCGAAAAACTCACGCGCCGCTACGGCGAGGTGCTTGCCAAGGCTCTCCTCAGGGAAGCGCGCGAAGCGCTCGGCTTCATTGCCGGCTTCATCGAAGAGGAGAAAATCGAGTGCCACTTCTCGGTGATGGGGCGCTTTACGGGTGCGCTCAAGTCGGGCCAGTACGAGGAAATGGCGCGCACCTCCGAGACCTTGCGCAAGGTCACGGGCTTCGAATTCGACATGGTCGGCAAGAGCGGCGTGCGCGACGAGATAGGCACCGATAAATATGTCGGCGGCCGCGTCACGCACCATCATGGCGGCCTTCACCCCGCACTCTATCACAAGGGGCTGCTCCAGCGCGTGCTGAAGGCGGGTGCCACGGTTCTCGGCGAGACGCCGATGATCGGGCTGCGCCGCGAGAGCCGGGGATTCACCGTTGCAACACCGCGCGGCGAGGTCGAGGCGAAGGACGTCGTCGTCACGACGAACGGCTACACCGGACCCGTCACCGGATGGCTGCGCCGGCGTGTCATCCCGGTCACCAGCTACATCATCGCGACCGAGGAACTGTCCGACAATCTCCTGCGCCAGCTCATGCCGAAGGGGCGCATGATCACGGACACCAACCGCTTGCTCGTCTATTACCGCCCGTCGCACGACGGCAAGCGAATCCTCTTCGGCGGCCGCGCGCACTACCGGCCCGCCGATCTCACCGACGCGGGCGCCATCCTGCGCCGTTACATGGTCGGGCTGTTCCCGGAATTGTCCGACGCGAAGCTCAGCCATAGTTGGTTCGGCTTCATCGCCTACACCTTCGACCGGCTCCCGCACACCGGCATTCATGACGGCGTGCATTACGCGATGGGCTATTGCGGTTCGGGCGTGGTGATGTCCACTTGGCTCGGGCGCAAGACGGCACTCCGCATCCTCGGCGACAAGGAAGGCAAGAGCGCTTTCGCCGAGATCGGGCACCCGACGGCACCCCTCTATACCGGACGGCCATGGTTCCTGCCGCTCGTCAAAGCCTATTATTACGCGAACGACCTGATTGGCCGCTGAGCGCGGTCGCGAAAATCGACCGGGTCGCCAGCCGCGTCGCTCGTCTTCCGAGGCGTCATTTCCGGTGAACTTGATTATCGATCCTGGCTCGCCAAAAGCCGGCGTTGCACCTCCGGCATCGAGGCTTGATCGAGATTGGCGAACGCGAACCGCAGGTAGGAGTCCTGACCAGGGCCGAACATGGTGCCGGGAAGGCACAGGATGTTCTCCTCGTCCGCGAGCCTGCGCGCGACTTGCGCCGCCGGCTCGCCGTCGAAGGGATGGCGCACATAGGCGAAATAAGCACCCGAGCTCACGAGCGAATATCTGAGGCGATTGTCTTGGAAGACGCGGCGCAGCGCCTGGAGCCGTACTTCCATCGCGGCACACTTCTCCCGCTGCCAGTCGTCGAGATGGTCGAGACCGAATGCCGCCGCTTCCTGCGAGATGCGCGGCGCACAGATTGCAACGCAGTCCATGATCTTCGCGGCTTCCGCCAAAAGCCGCTCGCCCGCGATCATGGAACCGACGCGATAGCCCGTGAGCGCATAGACCTTCGAGAAACTGTAGAGCTGGACGAGCGTTTCGGCCCAATCGGTGCGTGCGAAGAGCCCATGGGGCGGCGACGCTTCGACGCGGAAATCGCGATAGGTCTCATCGAGAACGAGTGCCAAGCCGTTTGCCTTGGCGAGATCGTAAAAGGCGCTGATCAGCTCGGGCGGATAGATCGCACCTGTCGGATTGTTCGGCGTTACGAGAACGATCGCGCGCGTGCGCGGCGTGGTCAGCTTGGCGGCATCGGCCGGATCGGGCAGGGCGCCGCGGCTCTCCCGGAACGGCAGATGGACCGCGCGCACGCCCTGCATTTCAAGCCACATCTGGTAATTGAAATAATAGGGAACGGGCAGCAGGACTTCGTCGCCCGGCCCGGCGAGTGCGCTCAAGGCAACGCAGAAAGCCTGATTGCAGCCCGCGGTGATCGCGACACGGTCTGCCGGCAGTGAAACGCCATAGTTCGCACTCATGCGTCGCGCGAGCTTTTCGCGCAAATGGGGAAGGCCGAGAATCGCCGTATAGTTCGACGTATCGGGAAGGTGCGCAAGCTCCGCCACGTGGGCTTGAAGGGATTCGGCTGGCGGATAGCTCGGCACGGCTTGCGCCATGTCGAGAAGCGGCTTCGATGCCGGGTAGACGCGCCCGCTCACCCAGCCATGCGCTTCGGCAATCGGCGGTACTACGACTTCACGGACGAGGGAATTCACCCGATAGCTCATCGCTCCCCACGAATGCAGAACTAGAGCGTGACGCGATTAAGTTGATCCACCGTCCCTCCTCACCCAGCTTCGGGTAAGCTCAGCGTTGCTTCGCTAACCCTACGCAACCCTCGCCTCCCGTCGGGAGGAGCGGGGAGGGTGAGGAGGGCTTCGCGACTCCATATCATCCGATCACGCGCT
>DATDHA010000462.1:0-5909 GCA_036521815.1 Alphaproteobacteria bacterium
TGCCTGCTTGCGGATTCTCCGTATGCCGATCGCGGGCATCGATCACCCGAGCCGCGGCTTTCTCGCCATAGCGATTTGCGTTCGCTACGGCGGCCGGCCGGGCGGGGAAGAGGCGAGCAGGGCTCGCGCGCTCCTCGATCCCGAAAGCATCGACCAGGCGACCAGGATCGGCAATGCGATCCGCGTTGGCATCGCGGTCTCGGGCGGTGCGGCGACGCTTCTGCGCCGCACGAGCCTGAGCCTTGACGGCGAGCGCCTGACGCTCCTTCTTCCGGACGATGTCGGCGATCTTCGCGGCGAGCAGATGGAGCGGCGTCTTGAGGGTCTCGCTCAAGCTTTCGGCCGGCGTTATGCCATCGCGGCGGCAGCCAAAGGGGCGAAGCGGCAAGGGAACTGAGCGAGCCCTTGCGACCTCGAACGATCCGCGGCCCTCGCGAAAGCGAAAATTGCGGCCTATGCCTCTACCGGCACCTTGGGGATTGCGTCGCGTTCGATCAATTTGACGCGTCGGCCATCGAGCGCCAAGGCGAGCTTGCCGTGCTTGAGGGCCAAGGCGGCGTCGCCGAATATCTCACGCCGCCAGCCCTTGAGTGCTGGAACCGATGCGTCGTCATCCGCCGCGATCAGCTCGAGATCGGCACTCGACGCGATGAGCCTCGGGGCAACGTGATGGTCGTCGCATTGAATCTTGAGGAGGACCTTCAGAAGCTCGACCACGGCCCCGATATCGCGCGGCAGCTCGATCTTGGGTTCCGGCCGCGGACAGCGATCCTCCGGGATCGCGAGGCCGCGCGCCACGGCGGCGAGGAGTGCGTCGCCCATGCGACCCTCGGCAAAGCCGCGGCTCATCCCACGCGTGCGCGCGAGCTCTTCCGCGTTCGCCGGGTGGTGTGCCGCGATCTCGACGAGCGCTTCGTCGCGCAAGATGCGATTGCGCGGGATATTGCGCTTCTGCGCCTCGAGTTCACGCCACGCGGCCAGCTCGCGCAGGACGGCGAGGAAACGCGGATTGGCGCTGCGCGGCTTGAGCCGCTGCCACGCGTTTTCCGGCTCGGCACGATAGGTCGCGGGATCGCTCAGAATCGCCATCTCCTCGGCGAGCCAATGCGTGCGGCCGGAGCGTTCGAGCTTGCGCTCGAGCTTCTCGTAGACCTTGCGCAAATGGGTCACGTCCGAAATCGCGTATTTTATCTGCCGCTCAGTGAGGGGGCGGGCCGACCAATCGGTGAAGCGCGAGGACTTGTCGATCGGAGCGCCGGTCAGTCGAGCGACGAGGGTGTCGTAGCCGACCGAGTCCCCGAAGCCGCACACCATGGCCGCAACCTGCGTATCGAACATGGGTGCCGGCACGCGCCCCGAGAGGATGTAGAAAATTTCCAGATCCTGGCGGCCCGCATGGAACACCTTGAGAAGGTCGGGCCGTTCGAGGAGTGCGAGAAGGGGTGCCACGTCGATGCCGGGTGCGAGCGTATCGATCGCCGCGGCCTCTTCTTCACCTGTGAGCTGGACGAGGCAGAGTTGCGGGTAATAAGTCTTGTCCCGCATGAACTCGGTATCGACGGTGATGTAGTTCGAGGAGCCGATACGCGCGCAGAAGGTGGCGAGGCTCTCGGTGTCGGCTATTAACGTCATCGTGGGAAAGAGTCATACACGCTTTCGCGGCGATGCAAAAGCTCGCTATCGCCAATCCGAATATGACGTGGCACCTGCAACGCCGAGGTGTGCGCAACTCCAGGAGAGCCATCCCAGCGCCGGGCACCGGATCTTCGGCACGCAACGAGTGCTTAGAGCGGCATCCAGAATTGCTTTTCCGGGTCGCCGAAGGCTGGCGTGCCGTTCGTCTGGACCACGCTCGGGTCCGCATCCTGCGGTTCCTTCCCCGCTGTCGCCGCCGGGACCGGGGTCGGGGCAGGGGCAGGCGCCGGAGATTCTACCCGGTCGGCGGCGAGCGGCGGCTTCTTTTCCGTGATGGGCTTTTCCTTGACGGGCTTTGGCGCGGCCGGCCCCACGCTTGCCGCCAGCAATGTGTTGGGATGGGGTGCTCGATGGGCGGCCGCCTTGGTCGGTTCGTCCGGTTTGAGCGTCGGGACTGGTGCGGCCGCCGTTTCGACGGAACTCGCGGTTTTGCCTTGAGCTTCGTCGAGCTTCGCCTGGGCCTCTTCGGCTTCGGCCACCAGGATCGGGCTGGGCGGCTTGAGCGGCATATAGAGATCGGGATCGCTCACCCGGCTGGCGCGGCGGTCGTATCGGTCAGCCTCGACAAAGGCTACGGCCATGTCGCGTCGTTCCTGCAATGTATAATCTCGACAGATCGGCTCATCCTTGACGATCCGCACGAGCGCGCAGTCCTGGTCCGACACTTGGGAAATTGCGATATCGCTTAAGGATTTGCCCTCTGCGGCATGCGAGAAGCCATCGAAGCCGTAGGAAGCGATCGTCGTGGCAATCGTCATCGATATGGGATCGACGCAGCCGCCGAGGAGGCCCGCGGCCAGTGCCGCAACCGCAAGCGTCCTGAGTGTGCTTTGCCGCATTGCCGCCTCCTCGAAAAAACCGACGAAATGAGCCCCTTCCTTGGAGCCGGTGAGGTCAGCGAGCGCGAGATTCAAGCGACAGTCCGCTCGCGCTCCGAAAAGTGCGTACCTTTCGGCTGCTGGCGTTATGACAATCGGTGCCTAGCAACGTGATGCGATCTTCGGTGACGGGCCGACGGCCTATCCTGAGGCACTGGCCATTGCACCATGGACAATCCACCGGGATATCGCTTGTTCGTTTTGGGCCCCTCACCACAGCCGTTCTTAACGTCTCATTAATAACCTTTGTTGCTTAACAAACGGTAAAGAGGTGCTTGGGCGACACGCCAACCGGCCCCGGCAAACCTTGACAAAAGCGCTTTGCCATGCGCTCTTGCGCCCCGGCTCGATCCGGCTGTAACTCGATCCGGTTGTCAGGGGTCAACGCCGGTCCGGCCACCCAACCCGATAAGCGAATCCCGCGAGGCGTCGACGATGCACCCTTACCGTACTCATACCTGCGGCGCGTTGAGGCGCGAGCATGTGGGCAGCGAGGTTCGGCTCTCCGGCTGGGTGCATCGCAAGCGGGATCACGGCCAGCTCCTGTTCATCGATCTGCGCGACCATCACGGCATCACCCAGTGCGTTGTCGACATCTCGAGCCCGATCTTTAGGGAGATCGAGGGCGTGCGGCTGGAGAGCGTGGTCACCTTGACCGGCAAGGTGGTCGCGCGCAGCCCCGAGACCGTCAACACGCAGCTTCCGACCGGTGCCATTGAGCTGCAAGTCGCCGCCTACACGCTTCAGTCGGCGGCCGACACGCTGCCGCTCCAAGTGAATGCCGATCGGGACGAGAACGAGGAAATCCGCCTGCGCTATCGTTTCCTCGATCTGCGGCGCGAGCGCCCCCACCGCAACATCATGTTGCGCGCGAAGGTGATTCAGGCGATCCGCCGGCGCATGATCGAGCAAGGCTTCACTGAATTCCAGACGCCGATCCTCACGGCGAGCTCACCCGAAGGTGCGCGCGATTACCTCGTGCCCTCGCGCCTCCATCCCGGGCATTTCTATGCGCTTCCGCAAGCGCCGCAGCAATTCAAGCAGCTCCTCATGGTGGCTGGCTTCGATCGCTATTTCCAGATCGCACCCTGCTTTCGCGACGAGGATGCGCGCGCCGACAGAGCACCCGGCGAGTTCTACCAGCTCGACTTCGAGATGTCGTACGTCACGCAAGAAGACGTCTTCACGGCACTCGAGCCCGTGCTATCGGGCGTCTTCGAGGAATTCGCCGCCGGCCGGACGGTGTCGAAGCCGCCGTTCCCGCGCATCAAATACGACGAAGCCCTTCTCAGCTACGGAACCGACAAGCCCGATCTGCGCAATCCCATCGTCATTCGCGAGGTGAGCGACCTCTTCGCGAGACCGGAGGTCGAGTTCCGCGCCTTCAAATCCGCGATCGAGAAGGGCGCCGTCGCGCGCGCCATTCCGGCGCCGGGTGCGGGCGCCAGGCCGCGGAGCTGGTTCGATCGGTTGAACGATTGGGCCAAGGAATTGGGCGCACCGGGACTCGGCTATATCGTGGTCGAGGCCGACGGCGGAAAAGGCCCGATCGCGAAATTCATACCCCCCGCCATCCAGGCCGAGCTCAACGCGCGTTGCGGGCTCAAGGCGGGCGATGCCGTCTTCTTCGTGTGCGACAAGGTCGGTGCTGCCCAGAAGCTTGCGGGTGCGGTGCGCACCCGGCTCGGGGAGGAACTCGAAATCGTCGAACCCGGCACGTTCCGCTTCTGCTGGATCGTCGACTATCCGATGTACGAGCGCGACGAGGATACCGGCCTCATCGAGTTCAGCCACAATCCCTTCTCGATGCCCCAGGGCGGGCTCGAAGCGCTCGAGACCCAGGACCCTCTCACGATCAAGGCATACCAGTACGACGTCGTTTGCAACGGGGTCGAACTCTCCTCCGGTGCGATCCGGAACCACAAGCCCGACATCATGATCAAGGCGTTCGAGATCGCTGGATACACGCGGCAAGACGTGGAGACGCGCTTTGGCGGCATGCTATCCGCCTTCAAGTTCGGCGCCCCGCCCCATGGCGGCTCGGCACCCGGGATCGACCGGATCGTCATGTTGCTTGCGGACGAGCCCAATATTCGCGAGGTCATCACATTTCCCATGACCCAGCAGGCTCAGGATCTCATGATGGGCGCCCCGGCATCGGTCGAGCCTAGGCGGCTCAAGGAGCTGCACATAAGGCTCGATCTTCCACCGATAAAGAAGCCTGGCGCCAAAGAGTCTTGATTCATAAGAAAATCTTGATTTTCGTATAGCGTTGCCTCATCATTTGCCCGGAACAAAAGCGAACGTTTATCCACAGGTCTGGTTCCGATCGCGCTCCGGGGAGCAGGGATGGGTCGCAATATTTCCAGGACCCTGACGGCATTGCTGATGGCGACGGGGGGGCTCGCCGGATGTGCTGAGCCGTTGTCGATGACGGTGGCGCCCAACGCCTTCGACGGTTTCTCCTATGCGACCGAGGGCAAGTCGGTCAGCGATATGGCTATTTCCCAAGTGTCCGACCGCGATTGCGCGCTCTGGCGCGTGGTCGAAGATAAGCCGATTTGCCGCGACTATACCCTCAAGGAGCGGCGCGACATGGCCGTCGCCCGAATGGAATCCGACCGCTACGATCGGCGGCGAAATCGGGTCAACGAACCCGATCTCTACGTCCCTGAAAGAGAGCCGCGCCCCATCCTCGTGGCTCAGGCGCAAGAGGCCCAGGCGAGGCTCGACGCGGCGGAGGGGAAAGGGACCGATCACGTGCCGGTCGCATCCGCGGGGAGCGGTGCCGGCCTCCCCAGCACCCCCAATACATCCGGTTCGGGCGCATCCGGTTGGGGCGCAACCCTTCAGCCGGCGGCCTATACGCCACACCCGGCCGGGAAGGTGCCGGCCAAGGCCGATGGCGCCTATCTCGTCCTCGGCAGCTATTCCAGTCGCGAGAACGCCGACGCAGCCCGGTCGCGATATGTGGGCGAGCCGACCAGCGTCGATAGCGTTGCCGCCCGCGGCGGAGCAATCTATCGCGTGGTCAGCGGACCCTACGCCCCAGGCGAACTCACGGCTGCCAAGCCCCGCTTGGCGCAAAGCTATGGCATCCGCAACGCATGGACGCTCCGCAATCGCACGCCCGCAACCGTCCCGGCCTCAGCGCCATCGACTCCTCCCACACCTCGCACGGCCCCGGTCGTGGCACAGCTCACGTCACTGCACTCGATCGACTAGATCGCGTTCAGTCGAATGGATCGCGTTCTCGGGCAAAACGGCGGCCTAGTGTGGCTAGTCCGAAATTCGCCACATCTGGGTGCGGGACCGTGGGCGAATTTCGGATTCAAA
>DATDHA010000463.1:0-4570 GCA_036521815.1 Alphaproteobacteria bacterium
GGGCGCGCGGCCCCACGGCGTCGAGTGCTGCGAGCACGTCGGCTGCCGCCTCTGTCAGATGGGCCCCATCGCGGATGAGGCTGTTGGTGCCCTTGCAGCGCGGATCGAGCGGCGAGCCGGGCACCGCGAAGACCTCCCGGCCTTGCTCAGCCGCGAAGCGGGCTGTGATGAGCGAGCCTGAACGCTCCGCCGCCTCGACGACCACGACACCCAACGAGAATCCGGAGATGATCCGGTTCCGGCGCGGGAAATGCCGTCCCTGCGGGACGGTCCCTGGCGGCATCTCCGAGACGGCGAGGCCTCGTCCAACGATCCCGTCATAGAGTGCTCTGTTCTCCTCGGGGTATACGACGTCCACTCCGCCGGCCATGACCGCGATGGTCCCGCTCGCAAGTGCGGCTTCGTGGGCGCTCGTGTCGATGCCGCGCGCAAGGCCGGAGATGACGACGATGCCGGCCGCCCCGAGCTCATGCGCAAGCTGGCGTGCAAACCGCCGCCCGCTCGCCGAGGCATTGCGCGCACCCACGATGCCGATCGTGCGTTTGCCGGTGGGATCGAGTGCGCCGCGCAAGATGAGGACCGGTGGCGCATCGTCGACGGCGCGCATCGACGCGGGGTAGCCGGGCTCGTCCCGGCAAAGCATGCGGCCGCCGAAGCGCTCGACCGCGGCCAATTCGCGCTCGGCGTCCGCGCGGGAAGGAGTGCGGATCGGTCGGTCGCGCCCGCCGCGGCGAGCGAGATCGGGCAGGGCATCGAGGGCAGCACGTGCGGAGCCGTAGCGCGCAAGGAGCTGATAAAACGTGACCGGCCCGACATTCTCGCTTCGGATCAGGCGCAGCCAATCGAGGCGCTCGGCAACGGAAAACGCAGTCGAATCGAGCATCGCGCGAAAATGGCGAAGCCTGCTAGGATCGTCAACCTATACGTGAAGTTCCTGCCCGCCGTGTTAGCGCCAGCCGCCCACCATCGCCTTGCGCAACGCGTCGACGACAGGTGCTATCAAAGCCCCCGACCGGCCTACCCGTCGGCGAGGGTCGAGCGTTCGAGCTCAAACTCCCAGCCAGCGGGCAGTAACGGTTAATCCGACGGCTATGACGGCATGGCCGACTGCAACGACGCTCTTGTTCAGGCCACTCCCGAGACTCCCGCCCGAGACTGCATCTAATTCTTCGATCGTCAGTTCCCGCACAAGCCCATTCGCTTCGCCAAGGTTTTTGTCGCTCATCTGGAACGCTCCCGCTTTAGCCGCACCCAAATATTAGCAATCGGTGCAAGTAATGTTCGAGTATGGGCAACTATAATTCAACCAAAAGTTAAGGTCAATTCCAGGATTCCGGATCAAATTTTTCGGTCGTAAGGATTTAGCGGCGGGGTCAGGGGTTAGCCGCGGGGCTGAGGTGATCGCCACGAAGATTTTGATGGTTCGCGGCGGTCAGCTCGCGTGCTCTACGCGTTGTGCTAGGCTATGCGCTGCCCTCCAATCGCAGGACGAGTCTCGCCGCCGGCGAGTGGGCAAGCGCCGGGGTTCCGAGCGGCGGCGGTGAGCGAGGCGCGATAGGCGGGATGGGTTGGCGAACGCAGCGTCATCCGGCCGGCCCCTGCGCCAGAGCCCGGATGGCCCGTCGCGCCGAAATCAGCCGCGCCAGGGCATCGCCCGCGGCGCTGACGCGAATGACAGCCGACGGTCATGGCGGATCACCCGCCCGGGCAAGCTGATAAAGCTGTAGCGTAGCGCCTTCATCCGCTTGGCGACCCATGAATGACCGAGGAGACCGCAAGGATTGCCTTCACAAAGGGATTGGAGCGCTTCATCGTTTTTCTACCGGTCCAGCCCTGGAGCAAATCGGCCGAGATAAGCAAGTGGCTCGATCTGCTGTAGACGCTCTATGGAAGCCGCAAACTGGATGGATGGGTAACAGGGACGCCGCTTTTCCCAGGCCCTAATTTCGCGTGGCCCCACCTATTATGCGCGATGACAGGGATGACCGGCGAGGATTTCCCGGGTGCCCTGCATCGGCAGACGCAGTCAAGTCGGCCGACAGCGATGGGCGTGCTAAAAAAGCCAAGATGCCGCCACACGAGGAAGAGAGGAATCGGAGAATGGTCATGGCGCACGCGCCGACGCGCCTCGCGGTTTATAACCGATCCGACGTACCGCGCAAAAACGGGGCAATTGAACTTGCCCCGGTTCCTTGCACTTCGACACTTTGCAGGGTCGACGCGGATTCGCGTGCGCGGCGGATCGCCTTAACCGGCGGTGCCGCCCCAATCCAGAGTATTCTTATTTTTGTGAAAGTGTGACTTTAGCCAGTGCCAGAGACCCCCGCCCGACACGGCCTCCACTTCGTCGATCGTCAACTCCCGCACAAGCCCATTCTCTTCGCCAGGATTCTTGTCGTTCATCTGGAACTCTCCCGCTTTGGTTGCATCGAAATATTAGAAGTTTATGCAAGTAACCTTCGAGTAACAATAAGATAATTCAACTAAAAGTTCGGGTCAATCGGGGAAATTCGCGGCCAGGAAGTCGCGCCAATTCAGCGCTTCTGCCCGATCTTCGACTCAGTGCCCTTGAGCAGGCGCCGGATGTTCGCGTGGTGGCGGAGGATGACGAGGACCGCGATGAAGGCGGCGAGCTCCGCCATCTGCGGCCCTTCCGCGAACCAGCTATAAAGCGGGGAGAGGGCGAAACTCGTCAACGCCGCGAGCGAGGAGTAACGGAAAAGGACCGCCATCGCGAGCCACGTCGCGCACGCGGCAATTCCGGCAAGTGGGGCCGCGGCCAATAGGACACCGAGCCCCGTGGCGACACCCTTCCCACCCCTAAACTTGAGCCAGACCGGAAAGAGATGGCCGACGACGGCGCCACCCCCCGCCAGGACCGCCATGTCGGGGCCGAAGCGGTTTGCGATCAGCACGGCGGCCGCACCCTTGCCGCCGTCGAGGATCAGCGTGAGGGCTGCAAGCGCCCTGTTGCCGGTGCGGAGCACATTGGTCGCCCCGATATTGCCCGAGCCGATCTTCCGGATGTCGCCGAGCCCCGCCAGGCGGGTGAGCACCAGGCCGAAGGGCACCGAGCCGAGGATGTAGCCCGCGATTGCCGCGGCAAGGAAGGGCCAGGTGTAAGCAAAATTCCCAAGCGGCGAGGGCATCGAAATGCGTCCTCAGTGCTACGCCACGAATACCGGCCTGCCGTCGACGACGGTGCGCAGCACGCGGCCTTTGACGTCGCGGTCGGAAAAAGGCGAGTTCTTCGATTTGCTGCGGAACTTGTTCTCTTCGATCGTCCAGCTCGCCTCGGGATCGAACAGCACGAGGTCCGTCGCCGCACCCTTCGCGAGACGCCCGGCCTTGAGGCCCAAGAGATCCGCGGGCTTGCAGGTCAGGGCGGCCAGGATGTGGAGCAGGCCCACCTTCTTCTGGTGGTAAAGCGCGAGCGACAGTGCCAACGAAGTCTCGAGCCCGATGATCCCGGCCGCCGCCTGGGCGAAGGGTTGGCGTTTGCTGTCCTGGTCGTGGGGCGCGTGATCGGAGGCGATCGCGTCGATGGTGCCGTCGGCGAGACCGGCGACGATCGCCGCACGGTCGGCTTCGATGCGCAATGGGGGGGAGACCTTGGCGAAGGTGCGATAGTCGCCGACGGCCGTTTCGTCGAGCGTGAAATAATGCGGGGCCGTATCGCAAGTGACCTTGAGCCCCGCTCGCTTGGCGCGGCGGATCGCTTCGACCGAATCGGCCGTCGAGACGTGTGCCGCGTGGTAGCGGCCGTTCGTGAGGGCGACGATACCGAGATCGCGCTCGAGCAAGATCGATTCCGCGGCGGCTGGAATGCCCAGCAGGCCCAAACGCGTCGCAACGAGGCCCTCGTTCATGGCGCCACCCTCCGCGAGCACGGGTTCCTCGGGATGCTGGATGATGAGGGCGTCGAACGTGCGCGCATAGCTCAGTGCGCGGCGCATGACGAGTGCGCTTGCGACCGCCTGGAGGCCGTCCGTGAAAGCGAGTGCGCCAGCGTCCTTGAGAAGGCCGATCTCGCTGAGCTGCGTTCCCTCGAGCCCCTGGGTGAGGGCCGCGTGGCAATAGACCTTGACGAGCTTCACCTCCCGCGCGCGCCGCGCGATGAACTCGACCCCCGCCACGTCGTCGATGACGGGATCGGTGTTCGGGAGGCAGACCATCGCGGTGACCCCGCCGGCGGCAGCCGCCTGGCTGCCGGTCGCGATCGTCTCCTTATGCTCCTCGCCGGGCTCGCGGAGCTGGACGCGCATGTCGACCAGACCGGGTGCGAGGCAAGCGCCGGCGCAATCGATCCGCTGCACACCTTCGGGCACGCCGTCCGTGAAGAGACGTTGGCCGAAATCGGCGATCGTCTCGCCATCGGTCAGGAGTGCGCCGCGCCCATCGAGCCCCGTCGCGGGATCGAGCAGGCGCGCATTCACGTAGGCGACCCGGCCGGGCCGCTTATCGAGCGGTATGCTCATGCGCCGGCACCGTTGCCGCCATTGCCCCGGTTCGACGGCATGTCGTGCCGCATCAGCAAGTCGAGGCACGCCATGCGCACAACAACACCCAT
>DATDHA010000464.1:0-2570 GCA_036521815.1 Alphaproteobacteria bacterium
CGTTTCATGCGCCTGCACGAGATTCTCGCGGGCCTTCTTCCGGAGCTCCGCTAGTGAAGGCCGGATGTGCTGCAATGGCGCCCAGAAACTCGATATTCGTCGCAACACCGACGACTTCGCAATCGCCGAGCGCTCTCACAAGGCGCTTGCGCGCCGCTTCCCGATTTTCGCCCCAGGCGATCAGCTTTGCAATCATCGGGTCGTAGTGAATAGTCACGGCGTCGCCCCCGACAACACCGGTATCGATCCGCACATGCGGCACGTCCTCGGGGAAACGCAAATGCGCGATACGGCCAGTCGCCGGAAGGAAATCCCGGTTCGGGTCCTCGGCGTAAATCCGCGCCTCGAAGGCGTGCCCATTGATGCGCAGCCGGTCCTGGTCGAGGGGCAGATGCTCCCCCGCGGCGACGCGCAGTTGCCATTCGACGAGGTCCTGGCCCGAAATCATCTCGGTCACGGGATGCTCGACTTGGAGCCGCGTGTTCATCTCCATGAAGTAGAAATTGCCGGTCTCATCGACAATGAATTCCACCGTGCCGGCATTGCGATATCCGATCGCGCGCGCCGCGGCGATCGCGGCCTCGCCCATCTCCTGGCGCCGGTCAGCAGTCATTCCGGGAGCAGGTGCTTCCTCGATCACTTTCTGATAGCGACGCTGGATCGAGCAATCACGCTCGAAAAGATAGACGGCATTGCCGTGCCCGTCGGCAAAGATTTGTATCTCGATGTGACGCGGGCGGGTCAGGTATTTTTCAAGCAGCACCCGATCGTCGCCAAAAGCCGATGCCGCTTCACGCTTGGCCGAGGCCACGGACGCTTCGAGTTCTTCCGCCCGTTCGACGACGCGCATGCCTTTCCCGCCGCCACCGGATGACGCCTTGATCAGGACGGGATAGCCGATGCGCGCGGCCGCCGCACGCAATGTAGCGCCATCCTGCCGCTCGCCGTGATAGCCGGGTACCGTCGGGACCTTGGCCGCCTCCATGAGGCGCTTGGCCTCGCTTTTCGATCCCATGGCGCGGATCGCCGACGCGGGAGGTCCGATGAAGACAAGGCCCGCCTTCTCGCATGCCTCGGCGAAGGCCGCGTTCTCCGAGAGGAAGCCATAGCCTGGATGAACGGCTTGGGCCCCGGTTTCCCTGGCGGCTGCGACAAGGGCTTCGATCTTGAGGTAACTCTCCCGTGCCGGAGCCGCCCCGATCAGCCGCGCCTCATCGGCAAGGGCTACGTGCCGCGCCGTGACATCCACCTCGGAATAGACCGCGACCGTTCCCACGCCGAACCGGCGTGCCGTGCGTATCACCCGGCAGGCGATCTCTCCCCGATTAGCGATCAGGATCCTATCGAACATTGGCGTGCCTACATTCGGAAGACGCCGAAGCGGGTTGTCTCGACCGGGGCGTTGAGCGAAGCCGAGATCGAAAGGCCGAGGACGCGACGGGTATCCTTGGGATCGATGACGCCGTCGTCCCAAAGCCGCGCGCTCGCGTAATAGGGATGTCCTTGCGCTTCATATTGAGCGCGGAGCGGCTGTTTGAAGGCCTCCTCATCCTCGGCGGCCCAGGTGCCGCCCTTGGCCTCGATATTGTCGCGGCGCACGGTCGCGAGCACGCTCGCGGCCTGCTCGCCACCCATCACCGAAATGCGCGCGTTCGGCCACATCCAGAGGAAACGGGGCGAGTAGGCGCGACCGCACATGGCGTAGTTGCCCGCACCGAAACTGCCACCGATGATGAGCGTGAATTTGGGTACGCGCGCGCACGCGACCGCCGTCACCATTTTGGCGCCATCGCGCGCGATCCCGCCCGCCTCGTACTTCTTGCCGACCATGAAACCGGTGATGTTTTGGAGGAAAAGAAGGGGTATGCCGCGCTGACTGCAGAGCTCCACGAAGTGTGCGGCTTTCAGGGCCGACTCCGAGAACAGGATTCCGTTATTGGCAACGATGCCGAGCGGGTAGCCGTGGACGTGTGCGAAGCCGCACACGATCGTGGCGCCATAGAGCTGCTTGAATTCGTCGAATTCGGAGCCGTCCACGAGGCGCGCGATGATCTCGCGAACGTCATAAGGCTTGCGCGCGTCCGTCGGCACCACGCCGTATATCTCCTCGGCATCGCGAAGCGGCTCCCGCGGCTCCCGCAAATCGAGCGTGACGGTCTTGCGCCTGTTCATGTCGGCGACGATCCGCCGCGCCAGGGCGAGCGCATGAAGATCGTTCTGCGCCATATGATCGACGACGCCCGAGACGCGGGCATGCACCTCGGCCCCGCCAAGCTCCTCCGCACTCACGATCTCGCCGGTTGCAGCCTTCACGAGCGGTGGGCCGCCCAGGAAGATGGTGCCCTGCCCGCGCACGATGATCGACTCATCGGACATCGCGGGCACATAGGCGCCACCCGCCGTGCAGGAGCCCATCACGACCGCGACCTGGGGAATCCCGAGTGCGGACATGGTCGCTTGATTGTAGAAAATCCGGCCGAAATGATCCCGGTCCGGAAATACCTCGTCCCATGTGGGCAGGTTCGCGCCACCGGAATCGACGAGGTAGAGGCACGGCAGATTGTTTTCCC
>DATDHA010000465.1:0-12383 GCA_036521815.1 Alphaproteobacteria bacterium
GCCGCAGCGACGTTGAGGACGTTGATCATGTCTCGAAGTATCCTGCGGACAGCGTTGCGCGACACCTTTGTGGCATTCTTGCCGACCAGTTGTTTCGGCAACGCTCGAAGTATCATGGTGATTTTCCGCCGCTTGACCTGAACTTTGGTCCAAGCATGGTTCGCATCCGTGCAACCGTACCTGTCTCGTCTCGGTCTTCCCGGAAAGCCGGGAACGCGCAATACTCACCCCAGGTCGGGAGCGATTGGGGAATTCCGACGACAATTTATCTCGAGACTTAGGGGGAGGTCGCGATGCGGAAGAACGCTGCGAGAAGGTTGCTCTTGGGCTTGCTCGTCGGAGGGGTCTTCGCGATTGGCAGCACTCGCTCCTCCCAGGCAGCGGAAATCGACGCCTGCGTCTCGAAGAAAACAGGTGCCGTGCGCATCGTGGGGTCGCCCGCCGATTGCCACAAGTCTGAAACCTTCATCTCGTGGAACCAGAGCGGTGCTGCCGGCCCCCAGGGACCTCCCGGCCCTCCCGGCCCCGCTGGGCCGACTGTGTTCAGCGGCGGTTCGAATGGTCAGGGTGTGCTGGCTGGGCAGGAAAATAACATGGGGCCCGGCAACGGCTTCACGACTGGGCCGGCGGGCATTGTCGCGGTACCGGTGCCGCCGGGGACGGTCAGCAACCTGCGTGTGTGGCTATCGGTTCCGCCCGATCCGGCCAGCAAATATGATTTCCTGGTCTGTACGAACCCGGGCTATGGCGGCGGCTGTCCGATGAGTTGCTCGATTGCCAATGGCGCGCAGAGCTGCTCGGACAGCGCCCATACCGCAATGCTTCAGGCCGGCGATCGCTTGTACGTGGCGGCCTCGGTGACTGGTAGTCCACCGCTGAGCAGCGCGCAATGGTCCGCCGACTTTAGCCCGTCGGGACCGTAGGCTGCCGCGGGCGGCCAATGTCACGGGCCATGCAATTCGGTGGTTCGGGACGAGTATGCCAATTTTCATGAGGGGTCGGTGCTATGGTGCACAAGGTCACGATATTGCGGCTCGACGAGAGCGTGGTGAGCACCGGCCCTCTGACCGAACCGTTACCCAAGGAGAATCAAATCATCGAGGCATTGTGGGTCGACGCTAGCATCAAGGCAAAGGTCATCCACATCGATACCCCGCCGGATCACACCGGCTGGGTGATCGCGAGAGAGGTCAAATAAAACGGCGCTGCCTGAGGGTGGCCGGCGCTAGACTCAATCTCCCTGCCGCAATACGGTCTTTACCGTCGATCCACTTTCGATCAGGCCCTCTCTCGATCACGCCCTGGCGCAGCCCTGCGGCTTGAACTTGCGCTCGGTCGACGCGGGGAATTTGGCGAGTTTTTCCGCGGGTCGGACCGGCCGGCGCAGGAGTTCGCCGCCGCAATTGGGGCAGCGCCCGCCCAGCACGGTCTCTGCACATGCAGCGCAGAACGTGCACTCGAAGGAGCAGATGCGCGCATCCGGGGAGTCGGGCGGCAAGTCCCGGTCGCAGCACTCGCAATTTGGCCGTAGCTCCAGCATCGACGCCTCCTTCGTGAATAGAGACCCCGCCATTTTGCCGATATGCCGATGTCCGGCAATGACGAAATGCTCGCTTTTTCCGCCAAGGCAGCGGCCGGCGCGGGCTTTTGCGGGCCCGATCCGCGCGCGCTACGCCACAGCCATTGGCCGCGCCGATATCCTCGGCATCGCCTCGCGCGCGAACAGGCGCACGGACCGCACCGCATCCTCGACGCCGATCGTATTGAAGTTCACTTGCATCGACGCAATCTCGAAACCGCCGAGCATTTCCCGGTAATCGCAGATCTGTTTCACGATGGCGTCCGGTGTGCCGATCCAGGCCGCACCCTTCTCGACTTGGCTTTCGAAGGTTTCCTTCGAAAGCCCTTCGATGATCTTGTCGTAGTTCGGATAATCCTTGGAGTTGAGGCCTTCGGTCCAGTCCGAGGCTGCGGCCACGAGCGTCTTGAGGTATCGGTTGAGCGGTTCGCACGCGATCCGCACCGCCTCCGCCTTCGTCTCCGCGCAGAACATGTGAAATGCGAGCATGACGCGCCCATTGCCGGGATGACCGCCCTTTCTCCACGCTTCGCGGTAAAGGCCGATGAGTTCGCGCATTTTCCCGCCTGCCATCGGGATCGCCATCACCGAATGGCCGGCAGCACCGGCGTTCACAAAGCTATCGGGTGTCGAGAGTGCCGCAACCCAGAAGGGCGGGCGGGGCTTCTGCGTTGGCCTTGGCAGCGAGGTCACGGTGCGGAAGCGATGGTACCGGCCGTCGAACGAGACGTTCTCTTCTTCGAGGAGACGGCGCACCTGCTCCATCCCCTCCTCGAAGCGCGCGCGGCTCTCATTGACCGAGACATTGAAGCGGACGAATTCGTGGGGCAGGAACGCCCGCGCAAATCCGACCTCGAGCCGACCGCCCGAGATCGCATCGAGCATGCCGATTTCGCCGGCAAGCTTGAGCGGATTGTTGAAGACGGGAAGTACCGCACCGGTGATGAGCCGCGCCTTCCGGCTGCGCATCGCCGCGGCAGCGAGAAAAACCATCGGATTGGGACTGTAGCCGCCATAGGGATGGAAATAATGCTCGACCGTGCGCACATGACTGTAGCCGAGCTCGTCGCACAGTCCGACGATATCGAGAGCCTCGCGCCAGTACTGCTCGCCCGAGCGCTCCTCGGGGCCGATATCGGGAAAAAATTGGATACCGAATTCCATCGTCTCACCTTCCACAGCTTTGCACCGACCGTCATTATAGTCTAGGATGAAAGTGCTCCGTACACAGAATAATTTTGCGCTGCTTGCGGGTGCTGACGCGCCGAAAATCGGTATGGCCGGGTGCTGCGATCGAGGGAACGATGAAGCGGAAATCGAGCATAACCGAAGGCCGCGCCACTGGGGCACTTGGGAAATTTGGGGCACTCGGGAAATTCAGGCTCGAGAAAGCACCCGGCCACCTCATCCGGCGCGCCCAACAGCGTCACCAGGACATTTTTGCCGAGGAGGTTGGTGCCCGCGGTCCCACCTCGCGGCAATTCGCGGTGATGTTGGCGATCTGTCAGCGCCCGGGCCTGACCCAAACCGAGCTCGTGGCGGCAACCGGAATCGATCGAAGCACCCTCGGCGACATGCTCGATCGCCTCGTGCAGCGCGGCGATCTCCGGCGCCGGCGCGTCAAGGCCGACAATCGGGCCAACGCCCTGTTTGCGACCGGCACCGGCCGGGCGCTCGTCGCCGCGGCACTCCCTCGCGTCGTGCGTGCGCAGACGCGGATCATGGCGACCGTGCCGGCCGCGCGCCGCGCAGAGGCGCTCGAAATTCTCCGCCTTCTCGCCGGGATCGGCCAAGAATCCAGCACGGAGTCCCGATAGAATGCGGGCGCCGATAACAAGAACCGGGCCGATGACAAGAACAGGGCGAGCTATGAAAAGCCGTAGGCCGCGCATATCGGCGGGATCAATTTTGGTCGCGCTGATTTCAATTTGCGCGTGCCTGCCGGCACGGGCGGCGATCCTGGCGCACTGGACCGAGTACGCGGATGAGGGGCGGGCCGAAGCGCGTGTCGTTACGGACGATCCCGCCTGCCCCTCGATCTTCCTCGACGGTGCGCCGAAGACCATGACCGAACGTGCCGCACCCAACGGCGATTTTCCGATTCGCGTCTGTGCGGCGGCATTGGCGCCCGGGGTTAGGGATGCGCGCGTGGGCGGCGAAGCCCTCCCCATACCCGCGGCGGCCCCCAAGCGCATCGTGGTGCTGGGCGACACGGGTTGCCGAATACAGCTCATTTGGCATCAGGCCTGCAACGATCCGAACGCGTGGCCTTTTGCGGGAAATGCGGCAAGTGCCGCCTCGCTCAAGCCCGACCTCGTCATCCATGTGGGTGACTATCTCTATCGCGAATCGCCATGCCCACCCGACGTGGCTCAATGCGCCGGCAGCCCTTACGGCGACAAGTGGGCGGCGTGGAAGGCCGATTTCTTCGACCCCGCGGCACCGCTTCTTGCTGCGGCACCATGGATCGTCGTGCGAGGCAATCATGAGGCTTGCGCGCGCGCCGGCAAGGGCTGGCGGCGCCTGCTTGCACCGGGTGGCTACGATCCGGCGACGCCGTGCGTCAGACATGAGCCGCCCTATGCTGTAGAGATCGGCGAGCGCAATGTTATCGTGCTCGATAGCGCAATCGCTCCCGACCAAAGTAGCGACCCCGCTATCGCGGCAATCTACCGCGGTGACTTCGAGACAATCGCGCGTTTGGCGTCACGCCCGAGCTGGCTCGTGACCCATCGGCCGATCTGGGGCATCGCCGCAATCGTAGGGGCCCGTGTGTTCGGAGGCAATTTCACCCTCGTCGCCGCCGCCGAGGGGCATCTGCCGGATGCAATCGATCTGCAGATCGCGGGGCATATTCATACGCTTGAGGTGATCAACTTCTCGAGTGGGCAGCCGCCACTCGTTATCGCGGGGAACGGTGGCGACGATCTGTGGGGCGGAGCGCCAAAGGAGATGGGCGAGATCGAGATCGCGGGCGCCACGGTGGCCGACGGATTTAGCCTCGGGGTCTTCGGCTTTCTGCTCCTCGAGCGGGATGGGGTCGGCTGGAACATGGCGATCTACGGCCGCGACACCCAATTGAAACGATGCTGTGCGGTTCGCGATCGACGGATTGCCTGCGCCGACGGCTGAGATTTCGCGTCAAGGTGCTGTGAGGCCAGACTTGAGGGCTGCGTTGCTGAAGGGGAACACGATGCCCGGGTCGGGCAAGATGCCGTGATCGCACTTTCCCGCATAATCGAGATTTGAAAGCATTATGTGGATGACGTTGAGCCGCCAGTTCTTTTGCTTCTTCGCCACGCCGACCTCCCTGCCTTTCCGGGCACGATAGCGCGGCTTATCGAGCACGGAAGCGGGGAGAGTGCGGTCGCGCGCGGCTGGGAGGAATATTCGACCCCGCTCGACCAACGGACAATCGGAACGAGATCATCGCACGACACAAGGTTTCGCGCGAAGTCGGCGTTACCGCCTATCCTGACCCTATCCAGGCCGCTCCCGGCACGCTAGTCTTATGCAAAACGCTGTGCCACTGGCGCGCTCGAACGGGCGGGCCGTTGGCACGGAGATCATAATCTGGTGGGAGGGAGAGCGCATGATACCTGGAGCCTTTGAATATCACCGCCCGCAAAAGCTTGACGACGCCATTGCGCTCCTCGCAAAGCACGGTGAGGAGGCCCGCGTCGTCGCCGGCGGCCACAGTTTGATCCCGATGATGAAGCTGCGCCTGGCCACGCCTGCGCACCTGGTCGATCTTCAGGACATCGGCGAGCTGCGCGCGATTCGGGGCGACGGCGCCACCCTCCTCATCGGTGCGCTCGCAACACAGCGGGAGGTGATCGCGTCCGAGCTCTTGGCCTCGAAGTGCCCGATCCTGCGTGAAACGGCGCAGCAGATCGCGGATCCACAAGTGCGCTATGTCGGCACCATCGGCGGCAACGTCGCCAACGGCGATCCCGCCAATGATATGCCGGCAGTGATGATGGCCTTGGGCGCAAGCTATCGCATCATGGGCCGCACTGGCGAACGGGACATCCCGGCGCGCGAATTCTACCGCGGCAGCCTCGACACCGCACTCGAGCCAGGCGAGATCCTGACTTCGATCAGGATACCCGCACCAGCCCAAGGGCACGGCTATGCCTATGAAAAGCAGAAGCGAAAAACGGGCGATTACGCGACGGCCGCCGCCGCGGTGATCCTCACGTTCTCCCGCGACGCTTGCGCGTCGGCGGCGGTGGCACTCACCAATGTGGCGCCAACCCCACTCTTCGCGGCGGCCGCCGGAGAGGCGTTGGTGCGCACGCGCCTCGACGAAGCTGCCGTCGCCGAGGCGGTTCGCCAGGCAATGGCGATCGCCGAGCCCGCGGCCGATCAGCGCGGTCCGGTCGATTTCCGGACCCATATTGCCGGTGTCATGGTTCGGCGCGCGATCCAGCGTGCCAAAGCGCGCGCGAACTAGTGTGGCGAATCCGAAATTCGCCCTATCTGGGTGCCCGACCGTGAGCGAATTTCGGATTCAAAGCCACACTAGCAATGTATTGACTCTAGTGTGGTATTCGGATTTGAAGTTCCTAAACGTGGCTGCCACCAAAATCTCAGGAACTTCAAATCCACCACACTAGGCGGCGGGGAGGAGCCATCGTGTCCAAGATGCACATCAAGCTCAGCGTGAACGGCCGCCAGGTCGAGGCGTTGGCCGAGCCGCGCACATTGCTCATCCATTTTCTGCGCGAGCAGCTCTCGCTCACCGGTCCCCATGTCGGCTGCGATACCAGTCACTGCGGTGCGTGCACCGTCGACTTCAACGGAAAGTCGGTGAAGTCTTGCACCATGTTCGTGGCACAGGCGCAGGGCGGGGAGATCAGGACGATCGAGGGCATGGCCGCCGCCGATGGTGCGTTGCATCCGCTCCAGGAATCGTTTCGCGAGCATCACGGGCTTCAATGCGGCTTTTGCACGCCGGGCATGATCATGCGGGCCTTTCGGCTGCTGCAGGAAAACCCGAACCCAACTGACGCGGAAATCCGCGCGGGCATCGCCGGCAACCTCTGCCGCTGCACGGGATACCAGAACATCGTCAAGGCCATTCGTGCCGCCGCAGCGCGCATGAGCCGCACCAAGGAGGCCGCAGCATGAGCGCCGTCGTCGAAACCGCCGATGTTCGCAAGCAGCAGCTCGAAGGACTCGGCACGAAGCGCAAGCGCGTCGAGGACGCCCGCTTCACCCAAGGCAAGGGAAAATACGTCGACGACATGAAGCTGCCGGGCATGCTGTTCGGCGATTTCGTGCGCTCGCCCTACGGCCACGCGCGCGTCAAGTCGATCAAAAAGGACGCCGCTTTGGCCCTGCCGGGGGTGAAAGCGGTTCTGACGGCAGCCGATCTCAAGCCGCTCAAACTGCACTGGATGCCGACGTTGGCCGGCGACGTGCAGGCGGTACTCGCCGATGAAAAGGTGGTTTTCCAGGGCCAGGAGGTCGCCTTCGTAGTGGCCGAGGATCGTTACACCGCGGCCGACGCGGTCGAACTCATCGAGGTCGAGTACGAAGCACTGCCAGCGATCGTCGATCCGACGAAGTCGATGGCTGCCGACGCTGTCGTCCTGCGTGACGATCTCGCGGGCAAGACCGAGGGTGCGCACGGCAAGCGCAAGCATCACAATCACATCTTCACCTGGGAGGTGGGCGACGCCCAGGCGACCGAAAAGGCACTCAAGAATGCCGAGGTCCTCGTCAAGGAACTGATCGTCTATCAGCGCGTCCATCCCTGTCCGCTCGAGACCTGCGGCTGTGTCGCCTCGATGGACAAGATCAATGGCCACCTCACGGTGTGGGGCACGTTCCAGGCGCCGCACGCCGTGCGCACCGTAGCGTCGCTGATCTCGGGAATCCCCGAGCACAAGATCCGCATCATCTCACCCGATATCGGCGGCGGATTCGGCAACAAAGTCGGCGTCTATCCCGGCTATATCTGCTCAATCGTCGCGTCGATCGTGCTCGGCGTGCCCGTCAAGTGGATCGAAGACCGCATCGAGAACCTGGTCGCCACGGCATTCGCGCGCGATTACCACATGACCGGCGAGATCGCGGCGACCAAGGACGGGCGCATCAAGGCGCTGCGCTGCCACGTGCTGGCCGATCATGGTGCTTTCGACGCCTGCGCCGATCCGACGAAATATCCCGCGGGATTCTTCAGCATCTGCACGGGGTCCTACGATATCCCCGCGGCACACCTGACGGTGGACGGCGTCTATACCAACAAAGCACCAGGTGGCGTCGCCTACCGCTGTTCGTTCCGTGTCACCGAGGCGTCGTACTTCATCGAGCGCATGATCGACGTGCTGGCGCGCAAGCTCGATCTGGATCCCGCCGAAGTGCGGCGCCGCAATTTCATCCGGAAGGAGCAGTTTCCCTACCAGTCGGCACTCGGCTGGGAGTACGACAGCGGCGACTACCACACGGCCTTCGAAAAAGCGCTCAAGGCCGTCGACTACACGGCGCTGCGCGCCGAGCAGCGCACGAAGCGAGAGGCCTTCGCGCGCGGCGAGACACGCAAGCTGATGGGCGTCGGCGTCAGCTTTTTCACCGAGATCGTCGGCGCCGGCCCGATCAAGAATTGCGACATCCTCGGCCTCGGCATGTTCGATTCCTGCGAGATTCGGGTCCATCCCACGGGAAGTGCGATAGCACGGCTCGGTACGATCAGCCAAGGCCAGGGCCACGCGACGACATTCGCCCAGATCCTCGCTTCGGAAATCGGCATTCCGGCCGCGAACATCACCGTGGAGGAGGGCGACACCGACACCGCACCCTATGGGCTCGGCACCTACGGCTCCCGCTCGACGCCCGTGGCCGGGGCCGCGACCGCGATGGCCGGGCGGAAGATCCGCGCCAAGGCGCAGATGATCGCCGCCTATCTCCTCGAAGTGCATGACGACGATCTCGAATGGGACGTCGATCGCTTTCACGTCAAGGGGGCACCCGAGCGGTTCAAGACCATGGCCGAGATCGCGTTTGCAGCCTACAACAAGGTCCCGCCGGGGATGGAGCCGGGGCTCGAGGCGGTGAGCTACTACGATCCGCCCAACATGACTTATCCCTTCGGCGCCTATGTCTGTGTCCTCGATGTCGACGTCGATACCGGGGTCGTCGAGGTGCGCCGCTTCTACGCGCTCGACGATTGCGGCACGCGAATCAACCCGATGATCATCGAGGGCCAGGTGCATGGCGGCCTGACCGAGGCATTCGCCATCGCCATGGCGCAGGAAATCGCCTATGACGAATACGGCAACGTCAAGAACGCGAGCCTGCTCGATTTCTATCTGCCGACGGCGGTGGAGACGCCGGTTTGGGAGACCGACTACACCACAACACCCTCGCCGCATCATCCGATTGGCGCCAAAGGTGTGGGCGAATCGCCCAATGTCGGCGGCGTTTCCGCCTTCTCGAACGCGGTCAACGACGCCTTCGCGCATCTCGGGCTCGTGCATACGCAGATGCCCCACGATCACTGGCGGGTGTGGAAGACAGCCGAGCGGCTCGGCGTCACGCGCTAGTGCCGCCGCTCGCGCATGGACGAACCGCCTCCCCTCTCCCCGCCCGCTCACGCCGCGGGTAGCGGTGTGGAGGACCGCCTGCAGCATCGGGCTATCTTGAAGGTCGATTACAAGTCGCTACAGAGCGACCTCGCGGCCGCCGGCTACATCGCCGATGAGGCACTGGCGATGGCGCTTCGGCTCTGTGTCTCGCTGAAGCGGCCGCTACTTCTCGAAGGCGAGGCCGGGGTCGGCAAGACCGATGTCGCGAAGGCGCTTGCAGCCGCGCTCAAGGCGCGCCTCATTCGCTTGCAATGCTATGAGGGCCTCGACGCCAATTCGACCCTTTATGAGTGGAACTATCAGCGCCAGCTCCTCGCCATCCGCACGCACGAGCATGAACGTCTTTCGGCGGACGAAATCGAGCATCATATCTTCTCCGAGGATTACCTGCTCCGCCGGCCGCTTCTCGAAGCAATCTCGCAGCGCACGCCGCCGGTCCTGCTGATCGACGAAGTGGACCGCGCGGACGAGGAATTCGAGGCGTTCCTCATGGAAATCCTCTCCGATTTCCAGGTCACGATTCCCGAACTCGGCACCGTGACGGCGCGCTCCATCCCCCATGTCATCCTGACTTCGAACGGCACCCGCGCGCTCTCGGATGCGCTCCGCCGCCGCTGCCTCTACAGCTACGTCGACTTTCCGGACGAGCAAAAGGAACTCGCCATCGTCCGCGCGCGGCTTCCCGGCATCGATCAGCGCCTTGCCGAGCAAGCCGTGCGCTTCGTTCAGTTGCTGCGCCACGAGGATCTCGAGAAGAAGCCCGGCATCGCCGAGACGCTCGACTGGGCGAGTGCGCTCGTGGGGCTCGATCTGCGCTCGCTCGATGACGATGCGCTGGTGCTGCAAGCGAGCCTCATCTGCCTGCTCAAAACCGAGGCCGATTTGAAGGCAGTACCGCGCGAAGTCGCGGCCCGGCTCGTCGGCAAGGTGGCATGACGACGATCGGCGCGGAGCGCGATCGAAGCTCAGCAGGCATCGTCGCGCGGTTGAGCGGATTCATGGCGCATCTGCGCTTGAACGGCTTTGCCGTCGGGCCGGGCGAGACGGAAGCAGCACTTGCGTTCCTGGCGGCCGGGGATTTGGCGGACGCCGCGACGATCCGGCTCGGCTTGAAAACAATGCTCTCCGGCGATCGTGGCCAGTGGGAGCGCTTTGAAGCACTTTTCGATGCCTACTGGTTCGGGCGCGGCGTGAAACGCGCCGTGAAATCCAGCACGATTCCGCGTGGTGACGATCGACGGCCGGAAATCTGGCGTGCTACGTCAGCGCCGGAGGGGAGCGCCGAATCCTATGGGCCTGTGGCGAAGCTTGAACAAGAGGAGGGCGAGCCGCCCGAGCGAGCCAGCGCCGGCCAACTCGCGGCTTCTCGGCAGGACCTCCTCGCGCGCACCGATTTGCGCGAGCTTGCCGGTGCCGACGACGTTGCCGAGGCCGAACTTATTGCCGAACGTCTCGCGCGCGCGATGCGGTATCGTCTGAGCCGGCGACGGGTACCGTCCATCCGCGGCAAGGTGCTTGACCTCCGGCGCAGCATCCGCCGCAATCTTTCAAGAGGCGGGGAGCCGATCGAGCTCATGTATCGCCGGCGGCCGGACCGTCCCGTCAATCTTGTGCTTTTGCTCGACGTGTCCGGGTCGATGAAAGTCTATAGCCGGTTCCTCGTCTGCTTCGTTCGCGGTCTTTTGGGAACGTGGATCGAGACGCACGCGTTCGTCTTCCATACTCGTCTCGTGCATATCAGCGGCGTGCTGCGCGAACATGATCGGTTGCGTGCAATGGATCGGCTCTCCCTCATGGTCGAGGGTTTCGGCGGCGGCACTCGAATTGCCGGCGCCCTCAAGTCGTTCAACGATCGCTACGCCCGTGAGGTGCTGAATTCGCGCAGCACTGTCATCATGATGAGCGACGGCTACGACACCGATCCCGCGGACTCGTTGGTCCGGGAACTCGCGCGTTTGAAACGGCGCACACGGCGGCTCGTCTGGCTCAATCCGCTCCTCGGCTGGCGCGACTACACGCCAGTCGCACGTGCGATGGCGGCGGCGATGCCATTTATCGATTGTTTCGCCGCAGCGCACTCGCTCGAAAGCCTCGCCGCACTCGAAGCGGAACTTTCCCGACTTTGAGATTGTCGCCGCGGAGCCTTGGCGGCCTGCCGGACGTCTCGAATTGACGGCGGCCGTGGAACGGGCAATGAATGGCGGACGAATACCGCAAGACCCGGAGGGTCGTTCATGGAACGAATCTTCGCCGTCACCCGCACGCGAGGTCCCCGTTGGGACGACCGGCTCGCGACGGAAGAGCAGGCGGATTGGAAGGGACATGCCGCGTTCATGAACGCGCTTCACGCCGAGGGCTTTGTGCTTGTCGGCGGGCCGCTCGAGGGAACGCGGGACACGTTGCTGATCATTCGGGCGAACGATGCTGACGAGATTGCATCGCGCCTCTCGACCGACCCATGGACGGAGACGGACCTCCTGCGAATCAAAGAGGCGATTCCCTGGACCCTCCGGCTTGGTGTGGTCAGCTAGGAGCGTGATGAAATGATATGGAATCGCGAAGCCCTCCTCACCCTTCCCTCTCCTCCCAACGGGAGGAGAGAGTTGCGTAGGGTTAGCGAAGCAACGCTGAGCGTACCCGAAGCTGGGTGAGGGGGGACGGTGGACCAACTTAATCGCGTCACGCTCTAGGAGCTTCGTCGAAGCCAAGACGTGTGCCCATACTTGCGGTCTAGTGTGGTGGATTTTAAGTTACTATGGTTATGGTGGCAGTCCCGTTTAGGAACTTCAAATCCGAAGACCACACTAGATTCCAAATATTACCAGTGTGGCTTTGAATCCGAAATTCGCTCACGGTCCCGCACCCAGATGTGGCGAATTTCGGAGTAGCCACACTAGCCAGCGATGGTCTCCACTTGAAGAATTCAAGCGTGGGAGAATGAAATGAGCAAGTTCGACAAGCCTGCCTTGGTGACACTTTCCGCGGCTCGGGCTTCGCCGAACGAACCGAGCCGTTTATCGGCCTTGATGCTGCGGCACGGCACGCTGGAGCTTCGATATTACGTGCCGCCGATGCCGGATCCGCAAACACCGCACAGCCGGGACGAGCTTTACGTCGTGGCCGAGGGCAAGGGTCATTTCGTTCGTGCGGGCGAACGGTTCGCGTGCGGCCCGGGCGACGTCTTGTTCGTGGCTGCCAATGTCGAGCATCGC
>DATDHA010000466.1:0-12744 GCA_036521815.1 Alphaproteobacteria bacterium
CAAGGGCATTGCCTTGAAGGAGGCGGGCTTAGCATGGCCTGGTTCGGCAGGCGAGCCCTTGGCGGCGGCCGGCGCAGCGACCCGAGACTTGGCGACCCCAGACTTGGCCGGAGTCGTCCGCCGGGTTCTGGCCTTGGTCGATTTTGCTTTATTTGTCATGCTCTTAGGGCCAATCGATTTCTGGAGCCTCTCGTTCGCGGTCATGTTATGTAACAGAACGGCATCCGGTCTACGGCCATGAAGATAGGTCGAGAAACCATCCGCTCAATTCGCGGCCCGAAGGCATCCCTCCTTGCGGGCCTGATGGTACTTGCCCTAATCCCCGCCGCTTTCCTCGCCGTGGTGGGGCTTGGCGGCCCCGGTCCCAAACCCGCATCCGCCGACGAGACGAAACCCACCCTCGTGGGCGAGATGGGCGACTTTATCTATTTCGCCACGCCCAAGCCAGTGCCGCCGATAAGCTTTTCCGACGGAGCCGGAAAGGCAGTGTCGCTCGCGGACTTCAAGGGCCAAGTGGTTTTGGTCAACTTCTGGGCGACCTGGTGTGCCCCGTGCGTGCGGGAAATGCCGTCGCTCGACCGATTGCAGGCCAAGCTGGGGGGAAAGGATTTCGCGGTCGTCGACATTGCCCTCGATCGCCAGGGCAAGGAGGCCGTCGAGCCTTATTTCGCACAGAACGGGCTCGATCATCTCGGCATCTATCTCGACCCCAAGGGCGAATCGTTCCGCGCCTGGAGCGGGCGCGGCGTGCCGACGAGCTTCCTTATCGGACGCGACGGGCGCTCCCGCGGGGTTCTGGTCGGCCCCGCCCTCTGGGATTCCGTCGCCGCCGTCAAGCTGATCCAGGGTGCAATCCGTGAAGGCAGGGACGAGAGTGAAGCCCCGAAGCAGACAAGCATTCGAGGATTGGCACAGCACCAAGGCTGAGGACCTTAATCCTCGGAAGCCGGCAATCCCGGCCCTCTTCGGGCACGGCGCCTTTTTGATGCCAAATCGCGCTCCGTTCCGTCCAGCCTTGCGCCCGGACCTCCCCCTCTGCGAATCCTACGTTCGGCCAAAAACCAATCGGACGGATTGAGGCCGGAGACATAGCACGGCAAGGAGCGCAGCACTCCATCCGTTGCGAAACTCCCACTCGCGCGCGGCGGTTTTTCGCCTTGACTCTTTGTTCATACTGGACTATTTAATTATTAAGTTAATTAGGATCATATATATGGAAAAGGTTTTTGAAGCCCTGGCCTCGACGCCGCGGCGCAAAATTCTGGCCTATCTCTCCGAAGTCGAGTTAACCGCTGGCGACATCGCGTCGCGCTTCGACATGAGCAAGCCGGCGATCTCCAAGCACCTGCAGGTTCTCGAAAACGCCGGCCTCGTTCGAGGTGAAAAGCGCGGTCAGTTCGTTTGGTATTCTCTCGTGCGAGAGAACCTCGTGAACACGTTGAATGGGTTCGTCCAAAATGTGTGTCCGGTCTCCAGGCCGTTGAAAAAGGAAAGTGCGCGCATGAAGCGCTCGCGATTGGCGCCGCACGATTGAGGGGATAAGCCATGCAACTCGTAGCTGGATCAGAACGCATCGTCGCAAATCAAGAAACGGATTCCGTGCGGGGGAACGTGCGCTGGGCCCCTGTCAAGTCGTTATGGATCGGGGCGATGACCTTGGCTGCGACAGCACTAGGACCGGTGTTCGTCTCGTGGGATGCGCTTGCACTCTTCGTCGTGACAAGTGGACTCACGCTCTGCTTCGGCCATTCCGTCGGGATGCATCGGCGCCTCATCCACTCGAGTTTCGAATGCCCACGATGGCTCGAGTATTTCTGCGTCTATCTCGGAACCCTTGTGGGAATGGCCGGCCCGATCGGCATGATCCGCGTCCACGATTTTCGCGACTGGGCGCAGCGCCAAAGAAGTTGCCATGATTACTACTGCCATCGCAGAGGCTTTTGGCAAGACGCCTGGTGGCAGCTTCATTGCGAACTCATATTGGCGCGGCCGCCCGAATTCCGCTTGGAACCTCGGATTGCGAACGATCGATTTTACGCGTTCATTGAACGAACATGGATGTGGCAGCAACTGCCTTGGGCCGTGCTCTTCGCGGCGATTGGTGGGTGGAGTTGGCTGATTTGGGGTGTTTGCGCGCGCGTCAGCGTCTCTGTCATAGGCCATTGGCTGGTCGGGCATTTCGCTCATCGCCAAGGCGGGCAAAGCTGGATCGTCCGAGGTGCGGCGGCCCAGGGCTACAACGTGAAATTAGCCGGCCTCGTCAGCATGGGTGAGAGTTGGCACAATAACCACCATGCATTTCCCGGCTCCGCAAAGCTCGGGCTGTTTCCGGGACAGAGCGATCTCGGCTGGGCGCTGATCAGGTCGTTCGAAGCTCTGGGTCTCGCAACGCAAATCAAGACGCCCGCCGAACTACCCTCGCGAAAGGAGCTCGAACGCCTACAAGGGGTGGACGAGGGCTGCTCAGTCCTTGCCAAACTCCAATTCGCATTGCGCTAGGCACGCTCGGCAGGTCCCGATGATTTCTCCATTTTCGTTCGACGGGCGGATCGGCCGCTTCGCCTACGCAAGGTGGTCGGTAGGCGTGTTCTTCAGTCAGCACCTTGCCGTCTTCCTTGCATTCAAGGTGTTGGGCCAAGCGCTCGATATGAACTATTGGTTCTATTTTGTGCCGCTTCGGTCTCTCGTGAGTCTCGTTCGTGAATCTGATCTGATATTGATAGCAGCGCTCGCATACCTGTTGATCGCCGCCTGGGCACTTGCCGCACTCTCGTTTCGACGGGCCGCCGACGCTGGTGTTGACGAGTGGCTTGGCGTGCCGGCGATACTCCAATTCATTCAGGTTCCCGTGATTCTATTCCTTTGCATTGCGCCATCGAGCCGCAACGACGCTCGCGTGCGTTCGGATGGGCTCCCTATCGCGACAGGCTTCGGGTGGGCGGCCGCGGCACAGGGTACCGTCGCCGGCATGGCGCTGACGCTTATCGCAGTCGCCGTCGCAGCACTTGTTTTCGGCACCTACGGGTTCGGCATGTTCGTTGTGTCGCCTTTCGTCATCGGAGCGATGACGGCTTATTTTGCGAACCGCAAGGCGGATGTCGGTGCATTGCGTACAGCATTTTTGGTTTTGGGTGCCGCTGTAGCAGGCGGCATTGCCCTGATCATCGCAGCACTCGAGGGTGCTGTGTGCCTTGTCATAGCATCCCCGCTTGGGTTTGGCGTCGCATTGATCGGGGGGCTATTGGGGCGTTCGGTTGCGCGCTACAGCAGGCGTCCAACGAGGCACGTTCTCTCGGTTGTCGCCTTGTTGCCGATTGTCTTTGCCTGTGAAAACGCGCTGCCGGCGACAACGACGTTCGATACCTACCAGACAATCGAAGTCGACGCGCCATCCGGGGCCGTTTGGCAGGCGATCGTACAAATGGACGAGATGGTGGAGTCCACAGCACTTCCGTTCCGACTGGGTGTGGCCTATCCGATCCGCGGCGAGATTATTGGAGAGGGTGTCGGCGCGGTGCGTCGAGGCGAATTCTCGACGGGTGCGACACTTGAATGCGTTACGGAGTGGGTTCGAGATCGAAAACTCGCCTTTGTTGTACTAAAGGACGTGCCGGCGATGCGCGAGCTCAGCCCCTACCAACATGTGCATTCGCCCCATGTCGAGGGCTACTTTCTCACGAAGGCCACGAGCTTTGAGCTTGTGGCCAGCACCGACCATCGCACCGAGATCATCGAACGCACATCGCACGAACTCAAACTCGAACCAATTCTCTATTGGCTGCCGCTAGCTCGCTGGATCGTGGATCAGAACAACGGTCGCGTCCTGGCTCACATCAAGCGGCAAGCGGAGCGAAATGCCGGAACCGTTGGATAGCTTTCGGATCGACATGGGGCTAGCCGCCGCCCCCGCCGAGCTGACGCCGCGCGATCCGCTCAGAAGGCGGGAAAGTCCAAGTCCTTGCCAAGCGTGTCAGACGAGCAATGGAGCAGCACGCGGACTTTCCGCGTCTTACGCCCCGACCTTCCAGGTCGACCCACGGCGAAGGAGCGCGTTGATGTCGGCGGCGGAACCTTGTCGCTTACGCGCCTCCTCGATCTGGGCAATCACCTGCATTTCATAGGCGGGCGCGGGGTTGCAGTAGAGGACACCCAAGGCCATCGGGAATGCGGGCGGCTCCATCTGGGCAAGCAGGAAGGCCATGGTGCGGTTGGTCTCGTCATGGACGAGCAGGTCCGCCTCGGACACCCCACCCTCGCCTAGCCGCACGACCTCGAGATCGAGCGTGCCTGGCTTGATGCGAATGCCCCTCTCCTTCTCCTTGCCGAAAATCATCGGCTTGCCATGTTCGAGGTGGAGCTGGGTATCGGCCGCGACGTCCCTCTCGGTGAAATCCGCGTAGGCCCCGTCGTTGTAGACGATGCAGTTCTGGAAGATCTCGACGAAGCTCGCACCGCGATGGTCGTGCGCGCGCTTCAGCACGCCCGGCAGGTGGTTTTGCGAGGTATCGATCGAGCGCGCGACGAAACGCCCGCCCGCACCGAGTGCAAATTGCGTCGCCGAGACCGGATTGTCGACCGAGCCCATGGGGGTCGAGGGCGACTTCGTGCCCGGCCGCGAGGTCGGCGAATATTGGCCCTTGGTCAGGCCATAGATCGCGTTGTTGAAGAGCAGGATCTTCAGATCGACGTTCCGGCGCAGCACATGGAGCGTGTGATTGCCGCCAATCGAAAGCATGTCGCCATCGCCGCCGATCACCCAGACGTCGAGCTCGGGATTGGCGAGCTTGACACCGGTCGCGATCGTCGGCGCACGACCATGAATGGTGTGGAACCCATAGCTTGCGATGTAATAAGGAAAGCGCGCGGCGCAACCGATGCCGGAGACGAACACCGTATTCTCGCGTCGCGCGCCGACATCGGCGAGCGTCTTGGTGACCGCCTTCAGGATCGCGTAGTCGCCGCAGCCGGGGCACCAGCGCACTTCTTGATCCGACGCATAGTCCTTGGCCGCGAGTTTCTCGGGCGGCGTTGCGATATTCATCGTGATGCCTCCAGGCGCGCCAACGCGGCCGCCTCAATCTCGGCGATTTTGAACGGTCGACCCGTCACCTTGTTGAGCCCTTCGGCGGGAACGAGATAACGATCACGGATAACGGTCAGAAGCTGGCCATTGTTCATCTCGGGAACCAGCACGCGCTCAAATCCCTTGAGGAGTTCGCCCAGATTCGCGGGGAGCGGCCAGATGTGACGCAGGTGGATGTGCGACACTGAATGATCCGCGCGGCGCAGATTGTCGATTGCACGGCCGATCGGCCCAAAGGTCGAACCCCAACCCACGATGGCAAGCCGGCCGGACGTCGAGCCGTCCTCGGTCGTCTGGAGCGGGATATCCTTGGCAATGCCGTTGATCTTGGCCGCGCGCGCATCCGTCATGCGCTGATGGTTCTCGGGATCGTAGGAAATATTGCCGCTCTCGTAATCGCGCTCGATCCCGCCGATGCGATGCTCCAGTCCGGGCGTGCCCGGTCGCACCCAGGGGCGTGCGAGGGTCGCGGGATCGCGCATGAAGGGGTGGAAGCCCTCGGGGTCGGTGCGGTATGCGACCTTGAAGGGCTTGAGCGCTGTAATGTCGGGAATCTTCCAGGGTTCCGCGGCATTCGCGAGATAGCCGTCGGTCAAGAGGATCACCGGCGTCATGTATTTGCTCGCAATCCGCACCGCCTCGATCGCGACCTCGAAGCAGTCCGAGGAGGTACGCGCGGCGAGCACGGCGAGCGGCGAATCTGCATTACGTCCATAAACCGATTGGTAGAGATCGGATTGCTCGGTCTTGGTCGGCATCCCTGTCGAAGGTCCAGCACGCTGCGAATTGACGACGATGAGCGGCAGCTCCGCCGCGATCGCAAGACCGAGCGCCTCGGTCTTGAGCGCCACACCTGGCCCGGAACTCGAGGTGATACCCATCGCACCCGCGTAGGAAGCGCCGATCGCCGCCCCGATCGCCGCGATTTCGTCCTCCGCCTGGAACGTCACGACGCCGAATTGCTTCAAGGCCGCGAGGGTATGAAGGAGCGCCGAGGCCGGCGTGATCGGGTAGGAGCAGAGGACGAGCGGCAGGCCCGCCAACTGGCCGCCAGTCAGAAGACCCCAGGCAAGCGCTTCGGTACCCGTGACGGTGCGATAAAGCCCTGGCTCGAGACGCGCCGGGGGCACGTTGAAGACCGGCAGGGCGACCGGCAGCTCCGCGGTTTCGCCGAAGGCATGGCCCGCGTTCAGTGCGGCTACGTTGGCATCCGCCAGCGCCGACTCCTTCTGGAAGCGCCTCTTGAGCCAGTCGACCGTCGTCTGGCGATCGCGCCCATACATCCAGAAGAGAAGGCCGAGCGCCCACATATTCTTGCAGCGCAGTGCTTCCTTCTGGGAGAGGCCGAGGCCCTTCACCGATTCGAGCGTGAATTTCGAGATGTCGAGCTCGATCGCACGGAAGCCTTCGAGGCTGCCGTCCTTGAGCGGATCGCCCTTGAAGCCGGCCTTCGCGTAATTGCGCTCGTTGAAGGCGCCGGTGTTGACGATCAGGAGCCCGCCCGCCTTCAGATCGCGCAAATTGACCTTAAGCGCCGCCGGATTGAGCGCCACAAGGACATCGGGCGCATCGCCCGAGGTGCGGATGACCCGTGCCCCGAAATTGATCTGAAAGCTCGACACGCCGAACGTGGTGCCGATGGGTGCGCGAATCTCGGCGGGAAAATCGGGAAACGTCGCGAGATCGTTACCCGCGAACGCTGTCGTCTGGGCAAACTGGCTGCCGGTCAACTGAATGCCATCGCCCGAGTCGCCGGCGATGCGGACCACAACCGATTCAAGGGTCTCGCGCTGATGCCGCTCGGGCCGTTCGACCCGAAGAGCGTTTCCTTCCATGTACTTGCCTGCCTCTTTGGGGCCGGTTTCGGCCAGCCAGTCTAAGCCTGGCCGGGACGGCCCGATACTCAAATTTAAGGATGAGAGGTGGAGGTTTACAATCCCGCGTCGTTCCGTCCCAGGGCGAGTGCCGCTGAGGCGGGCGCGCATGGGCGCGCGGTCAGCGGGTCGGAACCGGCTTTTCGCCTCCATAATCATAGAAGCCGCGCCCGGTCTTGCGGCCGAGCCAGCCCGCCTCGACATATTTCACGAGGAGCGGACAGGGCCGATATTTGCTGTCGGAAAGACCCTCATAGAGGACGTGCATGACGGCGAGACAGGTGTCGAGGCCGATGAAATCGGCGAGCTCGAGCGGCCCCATCGGATGATGGGCGCCAAGCCGCATGCCGACATCGATTGCCTCGACCGAGCCGACACCTTCATAAAGCGCATAGACTGCTTCATTGATCATGGGCAGCAGGATGCGGTTCACGATGAAGGCTGGAAAATCCTCGGCGTTGGCCGGGGTCTTGCCGAGCTTGATCGCGAGCTCGCGGATCGTCTTGAAGGTCTCCTCGGCGGTCGCCAACCCGCGGATGAGCTCGACGAGCTCCATCACGGGTACGGGGTTCATGAAATGCATGCCCATGAACCTGTCGGGCCGGTCGGTGAGCGAGGCGAGGCGGGTGATCGAGATCGAGGAGGTGTTCGAGGCGAGGATGGCGTCCTTCTTGAGGACCGGGCACACCGACTTGAGGATTTCGCTCTTCACGCCCAGGTTCTCGGTCGCCGATTCGATCACCAGATCGCAGTCGCCGAACTGGGTGACGCCGACCCCGGTCTTCACACGGGCGAGGGCCGCCTTCTTCTGATCCTCGGTGATGACGCCGCGCGCCACCTGGCGATGCATGTTGCGATCCATGACCTGCATCGCCTTGTCGATTGACTCCTGGCTCACGTCGCCGAGGCGGACCTCGAAACCGGAAAGTGCGCAGACGTGGGCAATGCCGTTGCCCATCTGCCCGGCGCCGATGACGCCGATTTTTTGTATCGCCAACGCTTCTCTCCTACTTACTCGTGGGCGCTTCCGCCCGGCGACCCTTCATCGTTATTTCGCCAGCGACCCTTCATTGTCATTTCGAGAGTGCTGCCTCGAACTCGGGCAGCACCTTGAAGAGATCGCCGACCAGGCCATAGTCGGCGACCTGGAAGATCGGCGCTTCTTCATCCTTGTTGATGGCGACGATGACCTTCGAGTCCTTCATACCCGCGAGATGCTGGATCGCACCCGAGATGCCGACCGCGATGTAAAGATCAGGTGCGACGATCTTGCCGGTCTGGCCGACCTGATAGTCATTCGGCACGAAGCCGGCATCGACCGCCGCGCGCGACGCCCCGACGGCGGCACCCAGCTTGTCGGCGATTCGCTCGAGCATGACGAAATTCTCGCCTGACTGCATGCCGCGCCCGCCGGAGATGACGATGCGCGCGGAGGTAAGCTCGGGCCGCTCCGACTTCGAGAGGGCCGCGCCCACGAAACTCGAAAGTCCGGCATCGGCACTCGCGTCGATCTTCTCGATCGGCGCCGAGCCGCCCGACGCCGGGGCCGGATCGAAGGCGGTGCCGCGCACGGTGATGACCTTCACCTTGTCCTTGGATTGCACGGTCGCGAGCGCGTTGCCCGCGTAGATCGGCCGCACGAACGTGTCGGGCGAGTCGATCTTGACGATATCGGAGATTTGCTGGCTATCGATGAGGGCGGCCACGCGCGGCATGACGTTTTTGCCGGCACTGTCGGAGCTCGCGAGAATGTGCGTGTAGTTGGGGGCAAGCTTGACGATGAGCGGCGCCAGATTCTCGGCGAGCGCATTGGCGAGGTGTGGTGCGTCCGCCAACAGCACCTTCGACACGCCGGCGATCTTCGAGGCCGCCTCGGCCGCGGCCGCGGCACCAGAACCCGCCACCAGCACCGCCACGTCGCCGAGCGCCTTCGCGGCGGTCACCGTGTTCAGTGTGGCCGGCTTGATGTTCGCATTGTCGTGGGAGGCAATGACGAGAACGGTCATCAAATCACCTTCGCTTCGGTCTTTAGCTTGGTAACGAGTTCGGCGACGTCCTTCACCTTGACCCCGCCCTTGCGCTTGGGCGGCTCGTCCACCTTGAGCACGACGAGGCGCGGGGCGATATCGACGCCGAGATCGGCGGGTGTTGCCTTGTCGATCGGCTTCTTCTTCGCCTTCATGATGTTGGGGAGCGAGGCGTAGCGCGGCTCATTGAGGCGCAGGTCCGTCGTCACGACGGCTGGAAGCTTGAGCAGCACCGTCTCGAGGCCGCCATCGACCTCGCGCGTCACTTCCAACTGGCTGTCCTTGATCGTGAGCTTCGAGGCGAAAGTGCCTTGCGGCCAGCCGAGCAGGGCCGCCAGCATCTGGCCGGTCTGGTTGCTGTCATCGTCGATCGCCTGCTTGCCGAGGATGACGAGGCCCGGATTTTCCTTCGCCACGACCGCCTTCAAGAGCTTGGCGACCGCAAGGGGCTGGACTTCCTGGTCGGTTTCGACGTGGATGCCCCGGTCGGCACCCATGGCGAGTGCCGTGCGGATCGTCTCCTGGGCCTGGGTGGGACCGATCGAGACCGCGACGACTTCCGTCGCCTTGCCGGCCTCCTTGAGCCGGAGCGCTTCTTCCACGCCGATTTCATCGAACGGGTTCATCGACATCTTGACGTTCGCTGTCTCGACGCCGGAGTGGTCGGCCTTGACGCGGATCTTGACGTTATAATCGATGACCCGCTTGACCGGGACCAGGACCTTCATTGCACGTCCTACGGAATGGAATTGAGGTCTGCCTGATTACGAGCCAGCTTGTTTATGGGGCCGGCATCTGCCTGTCAAGCGACCGGCCCGTGCTCCAAACACGCGACAGCTCCGAAAAACGGCGGAAATCAGCGCAAAAAGCTCGTTTTCGCACCTGCACACTATGCCCGCGATCCGGGCTTGTCAATTATGGGGCGGTGCGGGCAGGGATCAGCCTAAATTTCAGCCGACGACGCTGAGCGGTCTTCGGATTGGGATTACCGCAGCTCGAGCGTCATGAAGACACTGTTTGGATCAAGCACATAGTCGGCAAACGGCGGGCACTCCACGAAGCCGTGGCTCCGATAAAGCGCCTGCGCAGGCCGAAAATATGCCCAAGCGCCCGTTTCGAGGCTGAGGCGCGCCATGCCACTTGCTCGTGCGGTCTCAATGATGTGGCGCAGCATGGCACTTCCCGCTCGCCTCCCACGCATGGCCTGAGCGGTATGCATCGATTTGATCTCACCATGATCGGCCGAGAGCCGCTTCAGAGCACCGACCCCCAAGAGTGTCTCATCGTCCCAGATCGTCCAAAAGCTGACGTCGGGCGATTGCAACCCGGTGAGATCCAAGGCATGTGCGCTGCCCGGCGCCGTTTCCGCCCTGGCGCTCGTCAGATGGATATTCAGGAGATCGACCACGCGCGAGTCGCTGAAGTCGCCTGGGATGATCCGCATCATAACGGACTTACTTCGACCATCTCACACCGCCTTCCAACCCGCATTGCGCCGACTGATCCACGACCGCGATGCGAGCAGCGGCCGGTAATCTCCTCACCGGCTTCCGCCCGGCACCCACAGCACGTCCTTTGCCCCCTTGTCGTTGAGGTAGCGGGCGAGGACGAAGAGGTGGTCCGAGAGGCGGTTCGTGTAACGAAATGCCGCCGGGTTGACCGCCTCGCGGGCCGCGAGCTCGGCCACCAGACGCTCCGCCCGGCGCACGACGGTGCGCGCGAGGTGGAGATAGGCGGCGGCGGGCGCACCACCCGGCAGGATGAAGGAGTCGAGCGGCCTAAGCTCCGCGTTCATCGCGTCGATCTCGCGTTCGAGGCGCTCGACCTCGGCTTCGGCGATCCGCAGCGCCTTCGCCTCGCGTGGACCGCCGGACGGCGTGCAGAGATCAGCACCAAGATCGAAAAGGTCGTTCTGAATCCGCGCGAGCATCGCGTCCGCCTCGCCCTTTGTATGAAGGCGGGCCAGGCCGATGACGCTGTTCGCCTCGTCGACCGTGCCGTAGGCCGCAACCCTGAGGGATTGTTTCGGCACCCGTGCGCCGTCCCCGAGCGAGGTCTCGCCCTTGTCCCCGCCCTTCGTGTAAATGCGCGTCAGCTTGACCATCGTGCGGTTCTCAGCCGTGGTTTCGGATGAAGAGCATGAAGATCGCGAAAAGGACGAGTGCGAGAGCCTGCAACAAGATGCGCAGGCGCATCAGCTTGTTCGAGTATTTGCGGTTGAAGTCGCCGCCCCTGAACATCGAGCCGACGCCGATGAGGAGGACGACGACCACGGCCGCCATCGCGCCAAAAATAAGGTAGGTGAATACGGTTTCCACGGCCCTGATATAGCGCGGCTCGGCGGCAAAGCCCACTTCCAAGGTTTTTTACGAGGTGCCCTGGCCTTACGAGGCTTCACAGCGCACTATCCGGCATCGAGGGAAACCTTCCAAACCTTGCCTTGCGCGCGCGTGCGGCCCGACGCTCAATCCGGCGACGGCACCTTATAGACATGGCGGTAGTGATCCGTTGTCACCCAGACGAGCCACTGACCGGGGCTCGCCTCGACGAAGACGAGACGATGCGCACCCCGATGGCCGCCGTCGTAATCGATGTCGGCCTCGCGATATCGGCCGTTATATTCAGGCGGCAGCAGCAGCTCGCGATTGGTGAAGCGTCCGCCGCTGATGGCATCGCCGGGTACCGCAATCCAAAGATCGCGCCCCTCGCGCCAGCCATCGGTCTCGGCCGCGCGTTTCGTGACATAGCAATCGGGGAGACGGCCGGTGCGGTAGATCGTATCGACAACCGCGACGAAAGCATCGGGGTACTTGATCCCATGCCCAAGCGCGAATTGCCGAAGGGTCTCGTCCTGCGGCCCCTTGAGCGGCACATCCGTGCCGCAAACCTGCTGCGCCTCGGCGGGCGACAGTCCCACCGCCGCGGCGAGGAGGGCGAGGGCGAACAGGAGCCCGGTCTTCGTTCTACGGATGCGGTGCATGGGTTCGAAGTTTCGTCCGATTGTCCCCGCGCGCGCAAGCAGCGCGGATCGCCAAATCCCCGAGCGGCGCATAGACGGCGGCACATAGACGGCGGCCGCCCGGCCGCTCTATTCAATTGCGCCCGGAGAGCAGCCCGCGCGCGATCACACCGGCCTGAATCTCGGCGGCCCCTTCGAAGATGTTGAGGATTCGCGCGTCGCACAGTACGCGACTGATCGCGTATTCCTCGGCATAGCCGTTGCCGCCGTGAATTTGCAGCGCATTGTCCGCGTTTGCCCACGCAACCCGCGCGCCGAGCAGCTTGGCCATTCCCGCCGGCACGTCGCAGCGCCGCCCGCTGTCCTTCTCGCACGCGGCGAAGTAGGTGAGCTGGCGCGCAATCATGGTCTCGATCGCCATCCAGGCGAGTTTGCCCGCAACCCGCGGGAAGGCCACGATGCGCTTGCCGAACTGCACGCGGTCGAGCGCGTATCGAAGCCCGATCTCAAGCGCATTCTGTGCCACACCGATGGCGCGGGCCGCCGTCTGGATGCGGGCACTTTCGAACGTCGCCATGAGCTGCTTGAAGCCCTGGCCCTCGACCCCGCCGAGCAGGCCCTCGGCCTTGACCTCGAAGCCGTCGAAGGCAAGCTCGTACTCTTTCATGCCGCGATAGCCGAGAACACGGATCTCGCTCCCGCTGAGACCGGCGACGGGAAACGGATCCTCGTCGCTTCCGCGCGGCTTCTCGGCGAGGAACATCGACAGGCCCTTGTAGCCGGCGTCCGCGGGATCGGTGC
>DATDHA010000467.1:0-5271 GCA_036521815.1 Alphaproteobacteria bacterium
GGCTATCCCTGCGCGTCGACCCGGACGATCGCATAGCGCTGCTCGGCGCCAACGGCAACGGCAAGTCGACCCTGATCAAGCTGCTCGCCGGCCGCCTCGCGCCGCTGCGGGGCCTACGGCGCGCCTCCGGCAAGCTCAAGGTCGGTTACTTCGCCCAGCATCAGGCAGACGAACTCGACCTCGCGGCGACACCCTTCGGGCATATGAAGCACCTCATGCCCAAATCGGACGATGCGCAGGTGCGTGCGCATCTCGGCCGCTTCGGCTTCACGCAAATGCGCGCCGAGGTCAAGGCCGTTGCGCTCTCCGGCGGGGAGAAGGCACGCCTGCTCTTCGCACTCATGAGCCGCAACGCGCCCAATCTAATGCTGCTCGACGAGCCGACCAATCACCTCGACATCGACGCGCGCGAAGCGCTCGTCGAGGCGCTCAACGACTATGACGGTGCCGTCATCATCGTCAGCCACGATCCCCACACGATCGAGCTGACCGCCGACCGGCTGTGGCTTGTGAAGGATGGCACTGTGGCCGCCTATGAGGGCGACCTCGATGACTATCGCGCCCTTCTCCTCGACGAGCGGCGCGGCAAATCGAACGGCGTCGGCAAGGACGAAACCGGCAACCGAAGTGGGGGCGACGCCGGCAAGCTCAGCAAGCGGGATATCCGCCGCGCCAACGCCGACGCGCGCGCCGCGGTGGCGCATCTCAAGAGGGCTGCCGAGGCCGCGGGGCGGCGGGTCGAGCGATTGATGGCGGAAATGGCGAAGCTCGAGGCGCGGCTTGCCGAGCCTGAGGCGTACCTCGGCCCCACGGCACGGCTGATGGAGCTGCAGATCCAACTCGGCGACGTCAAGAGAGCCCTAGCGTCGGCCGAAGAAGCCTGGCTCACGGCCCAGGAAGCCCTCGATACGGCCAATGCCGTGCCGTGACATCTGGCGGTCGAGGGGTCCCGACTCGATTTCGACTCAATTTTGACTCGGGATTGACTCTGGCCGGAGACACGCCTTCCGATTATTTCGGACTCGTGACCGGATTCATGTAGTTGGAGCTATAACCACCGCGCACCACCAGATATATGGCCCTGCCGTAGAAAATTAGATAATCATGATGTAAAATCTTGCACTTGGGGTGGCGATCCCCTACCTGAATCCGGTGCCGGATCAAGATGCCAAGGGAGCCTTTGCGATGAAACGAGTCCTTGTCCCGATTGCCCTCGCGGCACTGCTCGGTACCGCCGCGTGCAGCGATATGAACGACACCCAGCAGCGCACGCTGAGCGGTGCCGCGATCGGCACCGGCGTCGGCGTCGTCGGCACCGCGCTCACGGGCGGGTGCGTCTGGTGCGGGGGGCTCATCGGCGGCGCGGTCGGCGCCGGTGCGGGCTATCTCTTCGATCAGTCGAAGAAGGGGAACCTGTAGCGGGCTAACCTTCGGCGGCGCTTCTTGGCGCTATTGCGCTCAGGGTTGTGCCTATTGCGCGCAGGCGCGAGGCGAGTAAGCGCTACGCCTTCTTTTCCCATTTTCCACGCGCGTCCTGTTGCCAGTACGCGACGTCGTAGCCGGCGTCCTTATAGTCCTTCCAGCGGCCGCGCGCGGCGGCAACTGAAGCGGGATCGTTGCCGTCGAAGAGTTCCAGACAGCGCCCATATCCCGCCATTTGCGCCGAATGCGCGCCGTCGGCGAGCACGAGGATTTCCGCACCGTTCGGGTTCTCGTCGATTGCCGTGAGCCAGATCGGCTGTTCGGCCGCAAAACCATCGCGTGCGCTGCCGTGTGGCAGGAAGCCGCGGTCGTCGTGGGTCCAGAGAAGGTTGTTGATGGCCTCGACACGCTCCTCGGAGCTCAAGATCACGACCGCGCGTTTCTTCGCCGCCAGCACTTTCTCGAGGAGGGGCGGAAGCACCTCTTCCAACGCCTGCCGCTGGAGATGATAGAACCACACTTCGCTCATTGCGCAACCCGGCTCATCGCGCAACCGGGCTCATTACGGCACCGGCAATCCAGCCCTCATTTACCTTCGTAGTTCGCGGCGACCAGCCGATCCAAAAGGCGCACGCCGAATGCCGTGCCGCCTTTCGGCACCGTTGGCTTGTCCTTGGAGGACCAGGTGACGCCGGCGATGTCGAGATGCGCCCAGGGCACGTCGTTGACGAAGCGCTGGATGAACTGTGCCGCCGTGATGCCGCCGCCGGCGCGGTCGCCGACGTTTTTCATGTCGGCCGCAGGGGATTTCAGCGCCTTGTCGTACTCCTCGCCGAGGGGCATGCGCCAGAGCGGCTCGCCCACTGCATTGCCGGCGGCGATGAGCCGCTTCGCAAGCTCCTCGTTGTTCGCGAAAAGCCCGGCGTATTCATGGCCAAGCGAGATGATGATGGCGCCGGTAAGCGTGGCCAGATCGACCATGAAGCGCGGCTTGAAGCGCGTATGGGTGTACCAGATCGCATCCGCGAGCACGAGCCGGCCCTCGGCGTCGGTATTGATCACCTCGATCGTCTGGCCCGACATCGATTTCACGATGTCGCCCGGCCGCTGCGCCCTTCCATCCGGCATGTTCTCAACACAGCCGGCGATGCCCACGACGTTGGCCTTCGCCTTGCGCCCCGCGAGTGCTTTCATCAATCCGATCACGACCCCCGCACCGCCCATGTCCCACTTCATGTCTTCCATGTTGACGGCCGGCTTGAGCGATATGCCGCCGGTGTCGAAGGTGACGCCCTTGCCGATAAAGGCAAGCGGGCGCTTGTCCTTCGCCCCGCGGTCGCCGAGCCACTGCATGACCACGAGGCGCGGCGGCCGTGCGCTGCCCTGACCGACCCCCAAGAGTGCGCCCATGCCGAACTTCGCCATCTGCTTCTCGTCGAGGATTTCGACGCGGACGCCAAGCTTGCCGAGGTGCTTGGCCTCGGCGGCGAGCGATTCCGGATAAATCACGTTCGCCGGCTCGGAAACGAGATCGCGTGTAAGGAAAACGCCATCTCCGATTTTGTCGAGCGGTTCGTAGACGGCGCGCGCCCGAGCGGGACTGCTCGAGAGCACACGGAGCTTCTTGAGGCTCGGCTTTTCCTCGGGCTTCTCCTTCGTGAGATATTTGTCGAAGCGATAGGCACGCAGCCGCGCGCCGAAACCTAAATTGGCCGCGATATCAGCGGCGTCGAGCTTGGCGCCCTTGATGGCGTCGACCAGCACGGCAGCCTCTTTCTCGCCCGTGCCGGCAAGATGCGCCGCAATGCGCCCGCCGATGGCCTGGGCCCGCAGCTCGTCGAGCTCGGCCGGCTTGCCGATGCCGACCATGACGATGCGCGAGAGCGCAACCCCCGACGGGGCCACAAGCTCCGCAAGCTGGTCCCGCTTGCCCTTGAAGCGACTGTTGGATATCGCGCGGGCGAGGGCGCCGTCCGTCGCCTTGTCGAGTGCTGACGCACTTGCCGAAAGCGTCCCCTCCTCCAGGACGCCCACCACGACCGCCCCCTTTTTGGGCGGCGTCGACTCGCCGAACTCTATCTCCATGAATACCCCATGTGAAAGATCGATATTTTCTCGAACGAGCACGTCACCGTTGCGGCGGCATCAATCTAGCGGAATATCCGCCCAAGTCAAAAGCGCGCCCGCGGACCGATTTTCGCGGCGACGAGCAATAAGGCCCAATTTACCATTTGGCGATCGTGTCGATGAGAAGCTTGACGGGAACCGAATAAGTGATGCCGACGAGTTCGGTACCCGGATTTAAGGTTTGCCCCAACGCCTTGCCGTTCGACATATGGTGGAAGCCGATGCCGATGCGCGAATCGTCGTCGAAGCGGTACTGGAAGTCGAAGCCCGAGCGGCCCAAGAGCGGGGGGCTGCCAAGATTTTTTCCATTCCCGCGGTCGTATCCGACCAGTGCGAAGCTCGGCGTCACAATGATCCGACGGTCCCACCAATAGGTATCGAGCCGGACGCCCGCATAGCCCCAAAAGCTCCCATTCGTGGTGCCGGCGATACCGCCGAACGGCTTGAGCTTCCAGATGAACATACCGGAGCGGTATTCGGCGTCGAAGTAGGCCGATTCCTTTTCGGCGCGGACCGGATCGAAGGCGCCGCCCTCGACGGCCACGAAATCCGGCTCGTCATGATCAGGCGTGTCGACGAAGAGCGACTCGAGAACGACCAAGCCGCTGGCAATCGCGATCGCATTGACGACATCGTCTGACCGCGCGGGAGTCACCGCAGCACCTGCGATAAGGAGCACTGCGGCGCAACACAATACAGTCAGGCGATGGAGCATTCTCGGGAATTCCGTTTTGATCAGCCGCAGGAAATGGTTAGCCATCTTAGCGAAACGCAGGCCGAGGGCAATCATTTTTGGCTGTGCAGTGAGTCCATGGCGCTTGAGCCCATTCGCTTTGCCTGCTATGACGCGGCGTCATGACTCGCCGTGCGCCCGCTTTCTTCGCGATCCTCGTAATTCTTATAGGCATCGCCGCGTTGCTTTCTTGGGCCGGTGGCATCGACAAGTGGTCCGCGAACCTGTTTTACGATCCGGCGCATGGCTTTGCGGCGAGCTATTCCTCTCTATTGGCGACATTAAGGGTGAGCACTCGGCTTGCGGCATACGGCGTGGGTGTTTTCCTGATTTTGGGATTCGTTTGGCGCGTCTTGCTCGGACGCGAGTTTTTTGCACTCAGTCGTGCGGGCGTGATTTATCTCATGGCGGTATTCATCCTTGGGCCCGGGCTCTTGGTGAACGGCATCCTCAAGGAAGACTGGGGTCGCGCGCGCCCTTCGCAAATCGTCGAGTTCGGCGGCGACAAGCGCTACACGCCGCCGCTCGAGATCGCGGACCAGTGCGAGCATAACTGCTCGTTCGTCTCCGGCGAGGCTTCGCTCGGCTTTGCATTTGGCGCCTTCGGCTTCGTTGCAACCGATCCCCGCCGCCGCCGCCTCGGATTAGCGGCGGGCCTCGTGCTTGGCAGCGCCTTCGGACTCTTGCGCATGGCGCAGGGCGGGCATTTTCTCTCCGACGTGTATTTCGCGGGAGTCGCTATTTTTGCCTTGGCATGGGCACTTCATCGCATCCTGATCGCCCGGGGACTGCTTGACGCGCTGGGGTTCTGGCGGTCCGAGGAGCCGTCGAACGGGAGTGCTTAATCCATGCGCGCACGCGACTATGTCCTCCTCGCTCTGCTTTGTGTTGCGCTGTTCGTGCCCGGCCTCGCCCGCATGCCCCCGCTCGATCGCGACGAGCCGCGGTTTGCCCAAGCCTCGCGCCAGATGGTCGAAAGCGGCGACTTC
>DATDHA010000468.1:0-6298 GCA_036521815.1 Alphaproteobacteria bacterium
ACGATAGCCGGATGCCGACCGCACTCCAGGCCGGCGCCTACGCCGCGACCCTCCACTATCTCAAGGCGGTAGCGGCGAGCAAAAGTGGTGACGGCCGGCGGGTCGTCGAGACGATGAAGGCAATGGCGACAAGCGATCCGCTCTTTGGGCCGGGCTCGATCCGCGCCGATGGCCGGGCACTCCATCCCATGTATCTTTTCCAGGTGAAGCGGCCGGAGGAATCGAAGGGTGCGTGGGACTATTACAAGCTGGTCGAGACGATCCCGGCGCAAGATGCCTTCCGCCCGATCGAGACGGGCGGGTGCCCGCTCGTGCGCAGCAAATAACCGCGCGGGCTTCAGCCCATTTTGACGCTTGCCATCTCGGCGAAGAGGTTGACCGAAACCTCGAGCCAGCGCAGACCGAACTCGCCCGAATCCTTGGCACGGACGACCTCGGCAAGAAACTCGCCGCGCTCGCTCGAGCCGCGGATCTCGATTTTTCCCTCGATGTGGTCGCCCACCTTGAAAGCACCGGGCGACGCCTCGATCAGGCAGCCGCCGAGGGACCAGTCCCGCGCTTCGAAGCGGCGCCAGGAAGCAATCAGCATGAGGGTCGGCAGCTCCGTGCGCGGGTGGATGCGACGGTCCTTGCGCCACCGGGAAAGATTGAGAATTTCGCTGAGGCCCGCCATATTCGCCGCCATCGACCATTGCCCGACCGAAGGGGCATCATGGGCAAAATCGGCTAACAAACGCTTAAGCGCGTGGTCCTGGCGCTCGCACCTTGCGGACTTACACTGCCTCGCCTCGGCGCGCGGACGTAACCCGCCAGAACCGCGCAAGTCTTTGACTTGGCGCGGCCTTCCATGGCAACGTGCGGCACCCTCGATGGGGATGGCGGACGAATTGGCAAGGGATGCGCATCTTCCTTTATGACAGCACGCTGCGCGACGGCGGGCAGACGCAGGGTGTCGATTTTTCCGCCGCCGACAAGGTCGCGATTTCGACCTCGGGGACCTGAACCTTGCTCTCAACCAATTTCACACCGCCGCCCAAAGCCTAACCTGCGCCGAATGACGGGGAGGACGATCAAGCCTCCCCGTCACGCGGGAAGTAAGCGTCGGGCACGCATTGTATGGGGAAGGGCAGAACATGCGCGTATTTCGGTTAATGTTTCTTGCTGGGTTGGCGTTCGCGCCATGCCAGACCTCATTTAGCCAGCAAACCGAGCAGCGGGAATCCGCGGGAATGGTCGCGGGTTGGTGCGGAGCGATAGCCTCGGTGGTCGAGCGTCCCGATCATTCGTTTCCAATGCCACGAGACCCTAATACCCATTTCTGCTGGGGTGCATTTGCGGCGATCCAACAGCTTGCGTGGCTGGAAGATCCGCGAACCCATGCGATGGTTTTGCAAGTTTGCGCTCCAAAAGAAAGCGGTCGCCTGCAGTTCATACGAGTTTTCCGACGGTATGTTTTGGACCATCCTGAGTTGGAGCATTTAGATTTTGCTGCCGTAGCCCAAAACGCTTTGGCACAAGCCTTTCCTTGCAAAAAATAGAATTGCTTTTAGTCAATCGTGGTGAAGGCCTCTCCAGCGAATGTCTACCACACGCGTCTCCCCACGAACTCCCCCACACGGCCTTTTCCGACGCTTGCTAAGTATCTGACCGGACTCACTTCCGACCGATTGCGCCGATCATGCCCCCGCGACCGTCCTGCCTCCATGTGCCCTCCCCACACTGGCGCTGACGTGCCCCTCGGCCTCCTCGATCGTCGCACCAAAAAACTGCGCCGCTTTGGGCCGGCCCGGTCAGGCGGGCCCAAAGCGGATGGCGAACAAACCAGCAAATCTGTCAACGATGCTCCCGGTCTAAAATGTCAATGAAGTGTCCGGTTGCTCACGGAACCGCGCAAGCCTTTGACTTGGCGTGGCCTTCCATGGCAACGTGCGGCACCCTCGATGGGGACGGCGGACAGATCGGTAAGGGATGCGCATCTTCCTTTATGACAGCACGCTGCGCGACGGCGGACAGACGCAGGGCGTCGATTTTTCCGCCGCTGACAAGGCAGCGATTGCTTCAGCACTCGACCGGCTCGGTATCGATTACGTCGAAGGCGGTTGGCCCGGCGCCAATCCGACCGACGACGCCTTCTTCGCCAATCCACCGGTCCTTCGCCACGCCAAGCTCGCCGCCTTCGGCATGACACGCCGTGCGGGCCGAAGTGCCGCGAACGATCCCGGCCTCTCGGCCCTTCTGGCAACACCCGCGAAAGCGGTTTGCGTCGTCGGCAAGAGCTGGGACTACCAGGTCGCAACTGCACTTGGCGTGGAGCTTGCCGAGAACATCCGCATGATCGCCGAAAGTGTCGAGCACGCCCGCGCAAAGGTCGAAGAGACGATGTTCGATGCCGAGCACTTTTTCGACGGCTACAAAGCGAATGCCGGCTATGCGCTTCGGTGCGTGGAGGCTGCGCATGCGGCCGGGGCCAGGTGGATCGTCCTCTGCGACACGAACGGCGGCACGCTGCCCCACGAGGTCGACCGCATCGTGCGCGAGGTGGCCGGGCGCATCCCCGGCGAGCGGCTCGGCATCCATTGCCATAACGACACGGACAACGCAGTCGCCAACTCGCTTGCCGCGGTGCGCGCGGGCGCACGTCAAATCCAGGGCACCCTCAACGGCCTTGGCGAGCGCTGCGGCAACGCGAACCTCGTCTCCCTGATCCCCACGCTCGTGCTCAAGATGGGGTGCGAGCTCGGCGTCTCGCGCGAAGGCCTCAAGCAACTGACCCACGTCTCGCGCCTGCTCGACGAGCGGCTCAATCGCGCACCGCGAAGGAACGCCCCCTATGTCGGCGAGAGCGCATTCGCGCACAAGGGCGGCCTCCACGTCTCGGCGGTCGAAAAGGACCCGGCCTGCTATGAGCACGTGCAGCCGGAGCTCGTCGGGAACGCGCGGCACATCGTGGTGTCGGATCAGGCGGGGCGGTCGAACATCCTGGCGCGGTTCCGTGAAATCGGCCTCGCGGTCGAGGCGGACGATCCAAAGGTGTCGAAGCTCGTCGAGAAGGTGAAGGAGCAGGAATATCAGGGCTACGCCTATGATGGTGCCGAGGCGAGCTTCGAGCTTTTGGCGCGGCGCGAGCTCGATGGCCTGCCGCGTTATTTCCGGACGCAGAGTTTTCGCGTCGAGACGGAGCAGCGCTGGAACGCCAAGGGCGAGGTCGTCACGGTCTCCCAGGCCGTCGTGAAGATACTGGTGGGCGACGATCCCCACATGGAGGTTGCCGAAGGCAACGGGCCGGTCGACGCGCTCGATACGGCACTCCGCAAGGCGCTCACGAAGCATTACCCGCACCTCGCCGACATGCGCCTCGTCGACTACAAGGTGCGCATCCTCACGCCAACCGAGGGGACGCGCGCCGTCACGCGCGTGATGATCGAAAGTGCCGACGGCAAGGGTGCTCGCTGGTCCACGGTCGGCATTTCGCCCAACATCATCGAGGCGTCCTACGAGGCACTCGGCGACGGCATCGTCTACAAGCTGTTCCGCGACGGGGCGGCCGAGCGCTAGCATCGCTCCATGGCCGGCACCGATCGAACGAAGCGCGGAAGGCATGGGAGGCTCCGAGGTCCGGCGGTGATCCTGCTCGAGCCTCAGCTCGGCGAGAACATCGGCTTTGCCGCACGCGCCATGCTCAATTGCGGGCTCGCCGATCTGCGCATCGTGCGGCCGCGGGATGGCTGGCCCAACCCGAAGGCCAAGGCCGCCGCGTCCGGTGCGGACTTGGTGCTTGAGCGGGCGAGGATTTTCGACAGCATTGCCGATGCGAGTGCGGGCCTTCAGCAGCTCTACGCCACGACCGCGCGGCGGCGGGAGATGGTGAAGCCGGTATTGACGCCGCGCCGCGCCGCGGAGGATATGCGCGGGCGGATCGCGGACGGGGAGCGCGTCGGGATCCTCTTCGGTCCCGAGCGCGCGGGGCTCGAAAACGACCATGTTTCGCTCGCCGACGCGGTGATCCAGGTTCCACTCAACCCCGCCTTCGCGTCGCTCAATCTCGGCCAGGCCGTGCTCATCGTCGGTTATGAATGGTGGCAGGCGGAGAGCGGCGTGCCTCCAGCGCACACCCCGCTCGGCAAGAGCCCGCGCGCCAACCGCGCTCAGCTCCTCGGTCTCTTCGCGCATCTCGAGGAGGAGCTGGTTGCCTGCGGGTTCCTCCGCAATGAGGAAAAACGCCCTTCGGTGATGCGCAACATCCGCAACGCGCTCGAACGCGCCGAGCTGACGGCCCAAGAGGTGCGGACGTTCCGGGGCATCGTCGCGAACCTCGTCGAACCCAAGCTCAAGCGGCCCCGGCGCTCCCGCAAGGCTTGAGCGAGCGGTGCTGCACCAAGCAAGGGCGATCGGCCGCTGCCCCACCAAATATTTGACAGACGGCCGCTCCTGGCTATACTCCGCGCCTCTTTCCGAGAAAGCGGGCCAATCCATAGAGATTTCGGCCCCGTCCGCTTGGCCCCTGCCAAGGCTGGACCTATCGGGACAAAAACAACGTGACAAAGCGAAAGCGAGAGTGGAATGACCAAGCGCGCGGAATCGAAATACAAGATCAATCGACGCCTCGGCGTCAATCTCTGGGGCCGGCCCAAGAGCCCCTACAACAAACGCGAATACGGCCCCGGCCAACATGGCCAGCGTCGCAAGAAGCCGTCGGACTACGGTTTGCAGCTTGCCGCCAAGCAGAAGCTCAAGGGCTATTACGGCAACATCACCGAGCGCCAGTTCCGCCGCTACTACCTCGAGGCCATACGCCGGCGCGGGGACACGGGCGAGAACCTGGTGCAGCTTCTCGAGCGCCGACTCGACTCCGTCGTCTATCGCATGAAATTCGTGCCGACCGTGTTCGCGGCACGCCAGTTCGTGAGCCACGGCCACGTCCGCGTCAACGGCCGGCGCGTCACCGTCTCCTCCTATCAGGTCAAGGACAACGACATGGTCGAGGTCAAGGAGAAGTCGCGCGAGCTGGCACTTGTCCTCGAATCGATCGTCTCGGGCGAACGCGACGTGCCCGATTACGTCGAGGTCGATTTCAAGAAGATGCACGGCAAGTTCGTGCGCGGGCCGAAGCTCGCCGACGTACCCTATCCCGTGCAGATGGAACCGAACCTCGTCGTCGAATTCTACTCGCGCTAAAAAGCCGCACCGACGCAGGCTCGAACGGCCCGGGAGCGATCCCGGGCCGCATTGCGTTATTTCTTCGCCTGACGCTCATCCGCTTCGTTGACCTCGAGCCACATGGCATTGAGAATGGCGAAGGAACAGGCGAGGCCTAATCCGAGGATCCACGAAAAATACCACATCGAAGCGTCTCCCTATCCCGATCAGTAATGCCCTTCCGCGTCGCCCTCGATCTCCTTTGCCGACACCTTGCCGCGCAGGACGTAGAAAACCCAACTCGTATAGGCGACGATCAGAGGCAGGAACACCACTACACCGATCAGCATGATGAAGAGCGTCGTCGGGCTCGATGACGCGTCCCACACGGTGAGGCTGCTCCTCGGGTCGGTCGAGGACGGCAGCAGGAACGGGAAGAGGCTGAACCCGGCCGTGGCGATCACGCCTGCCACGCTCAGGCTGCTCGCGATGAAGGCGGCGAGATCGCGTTTCGCGCGCAGGAGCGCTGCCGCAAGGAGTGAGCCGGCATAGCCGAGGACGGGTGCCGCCGCGAGCCACGGATGGATGCCGTAATTGCGGAGCCAGGCGCCCGATTCCCGGATCACGGTCTTGACCAGCGGATTGGACGGCAGGCTCGGATCGATCGGGCTCTGGATGACGTAGCCGTCGATACCGAAGGCGATCCACACGCCGCCGAACGTGAAGAGTGCGACGAGTGCGCCAGCCGCCGAGATCGCGGCACCCCGTGCGCGCTCGCCGACCATGCCGTCGGTCTTGAGTGCGAGCCAAGCCCCCCCTTGCATCGCGAGCATCGCGACGCTCACGAGGCCGCAGAGGATCGGAAACGGGCCGAGCAGGTCGAAGAAGCCGCCTTGGTAATCGACCCTGAGTGCTTCGTCGAATTGGAACGGCGCGCCGAGGAAGAGGTTCCCGAACGCCACACCGAATATGAGCGAGGGTACCAGGCCAGCGATGAAGAACGCCCAATCCCACGTGCGCCGCCACGCCGACGCCTCGAGCTTGCTTCGAAACGTGATCGAGACCGGGCGCAAGATGAGGGCCCCGAGGGTGAGGATCATCGCGATGTAGAACTCGGAGAAGGAGGTCGCGTAGAGGGCCGGCCATGCGGCGAAAGCAGCAC
>DATDHA010000469.1:0-2877 GCA_036521815.1 Alphaproteobacteria bacterium
CCAGCGGAAGAGCTCGTCATAGCTCTTCCTCGCGAGGGCCGGGTCGCGGCGCACGCTTGCCCCCCAAAGCACGCCGATCACGGAACAGTTCTTGATGAGGATGTAGTTGGCCGGCGCCTGCGCGATGCGGCCCGAGGCGAAACCGATCACGACCAGTCGTCCGTCCCATGCAATCGAGCGCAAGGACGCATCGAACACGTCACCGCCGACGGGGTCGTAGATCACGTCGGCACCTTTGCCGTCCGTCATAGCCTTGACGCGCTCGCGGATGTCCTCCCGGCTATAATCGATACCGTGGTCGGCCCCGGCCTTGCGGGCCACGTCCAGCTTCTCCGGCGAACCGGCTGTTGCAATCACCGCAGCACCCATCGCCTTGCCGATCTCGACAGCCGTGAGGCCGACCCCGCTCGACGCACCGTTGACGAGGAGCGTTTCGCCCGCCTTGAGATGAGCCCGGTAACGTAGCGCCACGTGAGAGGTGCCATAGGCGACGGGGAAGCCCGCGGCGGTCACGAGGTCCATGGTCTTCGGGACAACGAAGGCCTGGACCTCCGGAACCACGGCTTCCTCGGCAAAGGCGCCGTGGCCGGTGAAGGCCATCACCCGATCGCCCAGCTTGAGATGCCTCACGTCGGGGGCGGCTTCGCTCACCACGCCCGCCACCTCGAGGCCGGGGCTGAATGGGAAGGCCGGCTTTTCCTGATACTTGCCCGCGATCATGAGCGTGTCGGCGAAATTCACGCCCGCACCGTGCACGTCGATGCGGATATGGCCGGGTTGGAGTGCGGGTGCCGCGACCTCCCCGAAATCGAGCGATGCCGGGTCGCCCCAGGCCTTGCATAAGACAGCTTTCATCGCGTCACTCCTGCGTCGCAGATATCTCAACTACCCGGCGAGCCAGCCGCTCGCCGCCCGGATCTCGCCCACCTCGAAGCGGTTCCAGTTGGTGAGCTTGGGCCGGCAGGCTTGCACCAGCGCTGTCCAGCTCGCGTCGTCGAGTGCCCCGACATGGCGCAGGATCGCCGCCATCGCGGCTTCGGCAGCGCGGCCCGCACCGTCATCGATCTTGAGCGCGATGCCGAGCCCGAGGCTCGGAATCGCCCCGCAATAGACGCCTTCGGCCCCGCCCTTCAAAAGAACGCGCCCACCCACGCCCTCCATCACCACGGTGCCGAAACGTCCAGTCCCGGCGACGAGATCGGGGCGTGCGGCCACCGCGGCGACGACGCGCCTTGCGGCGGCGGCGCGCTCGGCATGAAGGCCGGCTTGGCTCGCGAGCCGCGCCATGCCGCGCGCCATCGCGACGATGGGGATTGCGACGGTCGGGATGCTGCAGCCGTCAATTCCCATGGGTGCCCGGCCAAGATCGACCTCGCACAGTTCGCCGACCGTCTTCATCCAGCGCCGCTGTGCGGGATGACCGGGCTTGATGTAGCCCTTCGTCCCCTCGCGCAAGTGGTGCGAGGCGGAGAGCATGCCCGAATGCTTGCCGGAGCAATTGTTATGTGCAGCACTCGGTTCCTGGCCAGCGCGGATCATCGCTTCGTGCGCCGGTGCGTAATAGGGCGGGTGGGCCCCGCATTCGAGATGCTCCACGCCGAGTCCGATCTTCTCGAGCCAGGCTTTCACGGTATCGGCGTGCTTGGGCTCCCCGCTGTGCGAGGCGCAGGTGAGGGCAAGCTCGGCGTCGCCGAGCCCGAAAGCATCGGCTGCGCCCGTCTCGACGACCGCGATCGCCTGCAGCGGCTTTATCGCAGAGCGAGGGAACACCGCATGCTCGACATCGCCCCAAGCGTGGACAACTTTGCCGCGCGCATCGACCACAGCGGCGGCACCCCGATGGCGGCTTTCAATTGCGGCACCTCGGAATACGGTGACGAGGATCGGGTTCGCCTCGACCTGCACACGGATTGCGTCAGAGTGGGAAGGCAGCATGAATGGAAGCTCCTATCGGCGAATTCGCCGGCATGTTGCATATCTGGCGGCGGCCCGGACCGCCCGCCCCATCGTTGGAGACGCCGATCGTCGCGTGCCGAGGGGAGGGTTCGAGCATATCCGTGCCGTCCAAGCCGCCGTCTATCGCCAAGCACCTTGCCTTGCCGCGGGGCGCGGTGCAAGGTGCGCGCCATGCGCGGCTATTTCGGCATCGGCGTCGAGGGCATTTCGAAGCCCATGAATTTGGGCAGCCTCTGGCGCACGGCGCACGCCTTCGGCGCGAGCTTCATTTTCACGATCGGCGCCAAATACAGCCGCCGGGAGGGCGAGCGAAGCGACACGTCCAAGACGTCCTCTCAGGTCCCGCTCCACGAATACGCAGATGTCGCCGAATTTCACCTTCCCAAGGGCTGCACGCTCGTCGGTATCGAAATACTTGACGAGGCCATCGAGCTGCCGAGCTTTCCCCATCCGCGCCAGGCCGCCTATGTGCTCGGACCCGAACGGGGGCATCTCTCGTCCGAGCTTTTGGCGCGCTGCGCGCACGTCGTCAAAATTCCGACGAAATTCTCCCTCAACCTCGGACTTGCCGGCGCCATCGTCATGTATGACCGGCTCCTGAGCCTCGGCCGATTCGCGGTCCGTCCGGTCGCGGCGGGCCAAGTGGCGGAGCCGTTGCCGGTAGCGATCCATGGCGCCCCCATTTTCCGCCGCCGCAAGGCCGGTTCGAGGTGATGCGCCCATCGGCGTGCAACCGGTCGTGGAATATGCTTGGTCCGCCGACGACGATCTGTTCTAGAATGGCAACGCTAACCTGCAAGAGTGATCGAATGATGTCCAAGAAGAGTCCTATCGCATTCGCAGCCACTGTCATTGCCGTGCTCGCATTCGGTTTCGGGGCGTTGCCGGCATTGGCACAGCAGCCTTCGCAGGGTCAACCGC
>DATDHA010000470.1:0-4292 GCA_036521815.1 Alphaproteobacteria bacterium
TCCTTATCCGAAAGAATGACCACCGCCGCTGAGCCGATGAAGCAGCCATATTGCTCGAGTGTGCCGAAATCGAGGGGAATGTTGTCCATCGAGGCGGGCAAAATACCCCCTGAAGCGCCGCCGGGGAGGTAGCCCTTGAACTTGTGACCCTCAGCCATGCCGCCGCAATACTCGTCGATCAGTTCGCGCACCGTGATGCCGGCGGGGGCAAGCTTCATGCCGGGGTTCTTGACGCGACCGGAGACCGAGAAGCTTCGCAGGCCCTTCCGGCCATTCCGGCCGTGGCTCGTAAACCAGACGGGGCCTTGCTCGACAATGTCGCGGATCCAATAGAGCGTCTCGACATTGTGGGCGAGGGTCGGGCGGCCGAACAGTCCGACCTGGGCGGGGAAGGGCGGCTTGTGACGAGGCAAACCGCGCTTGCCTTCGATGCTTTCCAGCATCGCCGACTCCTCGCCGCAAATGTAGGCGCCGGCACCCCGCCGCAGATAGAGCTTCACCCCGCCTGCGAGCCCTTCGGAGCAGAGCTTCTCGATCTCCTTGGCGAGCAACATCCGAATCGGCGGATACTCGTCCCGCAGATAGATGTAAACCTCGGCCGCTTCGATACCCCAAGCGGCGATCAATGTGCCCTCGAGGAAGCGGTGCGGGTCGCGCTCGAGATACCAGCGGTCCTTGAAGGTCCCCGGCTCGCCCTCGTCCGCGTTGACCGCCAGAAGCCGCGGGCCCGGATTTGCACGCACATAGCCCCACTTCCGGCCCGTCGGGAAGCCAGCGCCACCAAGACCGCGCAAGCCGGCATCGTCGATCAGCTTGACGATCTCTTCCACGGTGCGCCCGCCCTTGCGGCAAGCATCGAGGAGCTTGTAGCCGCCACCGGCACGGTAGGCATGGAGGTCCTGATAGGCGGGAATCACGGGATGGGTTTCCTTCGCCCGTACCGCCCTCGCGACATCCTCCACGCTCACCCGATCGAAATGACGATGGCCGACTTCGGCGACTGGTGCGGTATCGCAGCGCCCCATGCACGGGGCGCGGATGACGCGAACGTCGCGTCCGACAGCATCGGGCAATTCGGCAAGGAGCTTTTGCGCACCCATGAGCTCGCAGCTCAAGCTGTCACAGACGCGGACGGTCAGCGCCGGCGGTGGCGTCTCGTCCTCGAGCACCACGTCGAAATGCGCGTAGAACGTCGCGACCTCGTAGACCTCGGCTTGCGCGAGGCGCATCTCTTCCGCCAATGCCGCAAGATGCCGAGCACTCAGATGGTGGTATTTGTCCTGGATGAGATGGAGAAACTCGATGAGCAGATCGCGCTGGCGCGGCTGGTCCGCGAGCAGCGTCTGAACATCCTTCAAGGCGGCAGGATCGACTTGCCGGCCCTTGGGGAACGGTTTCGCGCCGCGCCGGCCGCTCCCTGGGTGGGCGTGTTTTCGAACTTGCTGATTTCCCTCGGGCATCTTCCTCGACCTTCGTGTTCTTTTTTCGGCTCGCACCGCTCGCGCACATAAAATCTCAGTCGCTCCGCAAAGACCAGACCGTTCGAGGGACAATCATCCTTCTCCGGCAGTAGACAACACATGCCGGCCTTGGCCTTATGGCCCCACCACGCAGCGCGCGGCAAGGCGCTGGAATAAAGTATGCCAATTTCCGGCCAGGGGCAACGCGGCGTAATCGTCGCCTCTCATGCCTGGCCAGGAGAGCTATTGGGGCGTATGGGGATCGCGGACCTCGATTTTTGGATCGGCTTCGGGCAGATCGTCGGGATCGACCTTGTGCTCAGCGGCGATAACGCCGTCGTGATCGCCCTGGCCTCCCGCGGATTGCCGTCGAAGCATCGGCGCGTGGCCGTCTTGCTCGGCGCTGGGGCGGCGGTCCTTCTTCGAGTCGGGTTTGCCTTCGTCGTCCTCGAACTCCTTTCGCTTCCCTATCTTCGATTGATCGGCGGGGTGATGCTGCTTTGGGTCGCTGTTCATCTCGGCCGCCCTCAGCAGAAGGCAACGGCGGCGGAAAATGCGGCCCCCGCTTCGTTATGGGATGCGATCCGCACGATTGTCCTTGCCGATCTCTTGATGAGCATCGACAACGTGGTTGCGATCGCGGGCGCTGCGCGCGGCAGTCTGCTCCTGTTGATCCTAGGGCTCGGAATCAGCATTCCGCTTGTCATATATGGCAGCGCTCTCATGCTGCGGCTTATCGATCGGTTTGCCTGGATCGTCGCCCTTGGAATAGCGCTGATCGGGTGGGTGGCAGGCGACATGATCGCCGCCGAGCCAGCACTCAGCGCCTTTTTCGAGGGCCACGTGCCCAGCCATCATTATTTGCTGCCGCTCGCCGGCATCGCTTTGGCGCTTGCGAGCTATCGAATTCAGGCGCGAATGAAGGGATAGCCGTCGGGCGGCCCCAGACTTGGCGGCCCCAGACTTGGCGGCCCCAGACTTGAAGGTGGCCCGAACGCCACCTGGACGCTTGCGCGGCCGGGATTTATATCGCGGTCGCTTTTCGGCCAACGCACCTCTCTGTGGCGCCGGAACGAACGGCGCTTGCGCACGCTAAAGGCTTGGCATAATGTATTCCAGCGAGCCGATTCGGCTCGGATGCGTTCAGCCATCTGTCTTTGCGGACGACGCTTCGACCACAACTGCCAAGCGTGCATGGGGAGGGAGCTGCAATGGCCAGCGCGACGCTCAAGGTTCAGCCGATCGAGGCTAATTTCGTCCTCAAGGACAAGATCTACGAAGCGCTCAAGCAAGCGATCACGCAAATGAACATTTATGCCGAGCCGGGTGAGCCGCGCCTCGACGAGCGTCAGCTTTCGCTCGAGCTCGGCGTGAGCCGAACGCCGATCCGCGAGGCGATCGCACGGCTCGAACAAGAGGGCCTCGTCCGCACGGCACCCCGCAAAGGCGTCTTCGTCGTCCGCAAATCCAAGCGGGAAATTCTCGAGATGATCACAGTGTGGGCGGCCCTCGAAGGCATGGCGGCACGGCTCGTCACCGAACAAGCAACCGACGAGGAGATCGCCACGTTGCGGCGGATGTTCGCGACCTTCGAGGGAGATCGGATCAGTGCCCACATCGACGAGTATTCCGACACGAATATCAAGTTCCATATGGCGATCCTGCGCATGAGCCGTTGCGAGCTCCTGTGGCAGACGGCGGAAAATCTCTTCATTCACATGCGGGCGATCCGCCACAAGACGATCCACGAGGATCAACGTGCAGAGCGCTCGATCATCGATCATCTCGCGATCATTCGTGCACTCGAGTCGCGCGATACCGAGCTTGCCGAGCGGTTGGCGCGCAAGCACACGCTCGACCTCGCGGCACACGTGGAGAAGAACGTCCACTATCTCGACTGACCACCAACAAGAACGAACGGCCGAACGGCATGAATCGATCGGCCCAGCGGAGGATGCCCATGGCGGAAGCAGCAAAGAAGATCGAACCGGCACCGGTCCCGGCCGAAAAAATCTCGGGCGGCCATCTCGTCGCGAAGGCGCTCAAGGCGGAGGGGATCGAGGTCATCTTCACCCTCTGCGGCGGCCACATCATCGATATCTATGATGGCTGCATCGACGAGGGGATCAAGATCATCGACGTGCGCCATGAGCAGGTTGCGGCACATGCGGCCGACGGCTATGCCCGCATGACCGGCCGGCCCGGATGCGCCGTGGTGACGGCCGGTCCTGGCACGACGGACGCCATCACCGGTGTTGCAAACGCCTTTCGCGCGGAGAGCCCGTTCCTCCTCATCGGCGGCCAGAGTGCGCTCACCCAGCACAAGATGGGCGGTCTCCAGGACCTGCCCCATGTCGACATCATGCAGCCGATCACCAAATTCGCCTCAAGCGTGCAATCGACCGCGCGCATCGCGGACATGGTGAGCATGGCGTTCCGGGAGACGATGAATGGCGCACCTGGGCCCGCATTCCTCGAAATCCCGCGCGACGTGCTCGACGCGCAGATCGAGGTTTCGAAGGCGCGCATTCCCGCACCCGGCAAATACCGCGCCTCGACGCGTCTCATGCCCGAGCCCGCGGACATACAAAAGCTCGCCGATCTCGTCGTGAAGTCTGAGCGGCCTTGCATCCTGCTCGGCTCGCAAGTGTGGACGTGCCGTGCGGCCAAGGATGCGATCGAGTTCGTGCGCAAGCTCAACGTACCCGCCTATATGAACGGTGCCGGGCGCGGCACGCTGCCGCCGGGCGATCCGCATCACTTCTCGAAGACGCGCGCCCTGGCCTTCGACAAGGCGGACCTGATCATCATCGTCGGCACACCCTTCGACTT
>DATDHA010000471.1:0-7966 GCA_036521815.1 Alphaproteobacteria bacterium
GCATGGTCCTGCGGCCGGCACCGGGGGCCAGTGCCAAGGAGAGTGCAACCGAGTGAGGGGAGGCGACCGGAGCGATCGTGATCAATCTGCCCAATCTCATAACATTGGCGCGTCTGCTCGCTTCACCGCTCGCCATCTATCTCATCTTGAACGAAGCGTGGATCGCGGCGTTCTGGGTTTTCCTCGTTGCGGGGTTGTCGGACGCCCTCGATGGATATCTCGCCGTCCGCCTCAATGCGCATACGCGCGTGGGCGGCTTTCTCGATCCGCTGGCCGACAAGGTGCTGTTGGTCAGTGTTTTCGTCGCGATGGGGTATGAGCAAAGATTGCCCCAGTGGATCGTGATTCTCGTGGTCTTTCGGGACCTCTTGATCATCGGCGGGGCGTTGCTCGTGCATACCTTGACGGGCAAGCTCGAGATGCGTCCGCTCATGATCAGCAAGGTCAACACAGTCATGCAGTTCGCCCTGCCGGTCTATGTCCTCGGCACCCTCAGTCTTGGGATCGATGACACCGTGTTTGCACCTGTGCTGGTCTGGATTGTCGCGGCGACGACATGCATTTCCGGTGCGGCCTACGTCGTGATTTGGACGTGGAGAACGGCGGATATCGGAGACAGCGGATGAGTGCCCTCGATCCACATGTTGCGAGGCTGCCCCGACGGTCTCTTATCGCTAGAAGCCCGCGCAACCCCGAAGTAGGCGGGTAAAGCGTGGCGCAGCTCGCCTTCGATCTCGGTCACCGGCCTGCTTACGGGCGGGAGGATTTTCTGGTCTCGCCTTGCAATGTGGGCGCGGTGGCTTGGCTCGACCGCTGGCCCGCTTGGCCGGCACCGGCATTGACCGTCTACGGTCCCGCCGGCTGCGGCAAGAGCCACTTGGCTCAGGTGTGGCGCGTGCGTTCGGGGGCATCGGTCATGGCGCGCGAGGAGCTCGTCATTGCGGCCCTTCACGAGCGCCTCGGCGGCGGCAAGGCGGTGATCGTCGAGGATGCGGATCGCGGCTTCGAGGAAGAAGCGCTGCTCCACCTCTACAACATGCTCGCCGAGCGAGGCGGGCATCTTCTCCTGACCTCGGCAATCGCACCAGCACGCCTTGCGCTCAAACTCGCCGATCTGCGCTCCCGCCTCGCGGCGGCACCGGCTATCGCGGTGGCACTCCCCGATGAGGCGCTGATCGGGGCAGTGCTCGTCAAGCTCTTCGCCGATCGGCAGCTCCGCGTGGGTGCTGAGCTCATCGGCTTCCTCGTGACGCGGATGGAACGCTCCTACGAGGCAGCACGAGCGCTCGTCGATCTCCTCGACGCGGCTGCACTTGCCGGCCGCCGTCCGATTACGATACCTCTTGCGCGCGAAGTGCTTGGCCGCAAGGATTTGACGGAAAGCATCTAAGGGAGGGCAACCATGGATCTCGGAATTGCCGGTAAAAAGGCGCTTGTTTGCGCGGCGAGCAAGGGCCTTGGCAAGGCTTGCGCGTTTTCACTCGCACGGGAGGGTGTCGAGGTCACGATCGTCGCGCGCACGCGCGAGACACTCGAGGCGACGGCGGCCGAAATCCGCACCAAGACTGGAAACAAAGTGACCGCGATCGCCTGCGACATCACCACCGACGAAGGGCGTGCCGCGGCACTCGCAGCATGTCCGGCACCCGACATCCTGGTGAACAACGCGGGCGGCCCTCCGCCGGGCGACTTTCGCGAATGGGACAAGGACGCGTGGTTCAAGGCGCTCAACAACAACATGGTAACACCCATCCTACTCATCAAAGCGACGGTCGACAGCATGATCGCGCGGAAATGGGGCCGCATCGTCAACATCACCTCGGGTGCCGTGAAGGCGCCCATACCTACGCTCGGCCTTTCGAATGGTGCCCGCACCGGCCTCACCGGTTTCGTAGCAGGCCTCGCGCGCCAGACCGTCAGGCACAACGTCACGATCAACGGTCTCCTGCCCGGCAATTTCGAAACGGACCGGCTGCTCGACAACATTCGTTTCCAAGCACAAAAACTCGGCAAGTCTTACGAAGAACAATTGGCGCAAACCCGTGCCGGCAATCCCGCGGGCCGAATCGGCATTCCGGCCGAATTCGGGGACGCGTGCGCCTATCTTTGCAGCGCCCAGGCGAGTTTTATTACAGGCCAGAACTTCCTGATGGATGGAGGCGCCTACCAAGGCACGCTCTAACATATTGCAGCAAAACCGTCATTGATCTTATCCCCGATATACACAGGGTGTGCGCGTATGCAAGCCGTGCGGCAGTTGTCCGCAATGGGTCAATTCGGATACACTTCGTCCCACCGGGTGGCGCCAAACTGACAATAGAAATATTCAAGGCGAGCGCGGACTTACATCAACCGCGCCGGAGCCGGCATGAACGACGAAATCGAACTCAAGCTTGCGGTTGCGCCCGAGCATGTCGAGCGGCTTAGGCGGCACCCGATTTTGCGCGCGCTCAAGGATACGCGCGGTTCGACCAAGCGTCTCGTCAGCACATATTACGACACCCCGGCACTTGAACTCTTGCGCAAGGCTGTCGCACTTCGCGTGCGGAAAATCGGGCAGCAGCGGATCCAGACGATCAAGCGCGCGCCGAAATCCGGCAAGAGCCTGGTCGCGCGGCGCGAGTGGGAAAAGCGGATCGAGGGCGATCGCCCGGATATTTCGCAAGTCGAGGATCCCGAACTTCGGAGCTTGATCGAAACGCACGCCAACGAGGGCGAGCTCAAGGCCGTGTTCGTAACGGACGTGACGCGACAGGTTTGGCCGATCCGCATGGGCACGAGTAGAATCGAATGCGCGCTCGACATCGGTGAGATCAAGGCCGAAGGCAAGACGGCAGCGGTCTGCGAGGTTGAGCTCGAGCTCGTTTCCGGGGCGTCGTCGAAACTATTCGAGCTTGCGCGCAGACTGAACAAGACCATACCGCTTAGGCTCGAGCATACGAGCAAGGCCGAGCGTGGGTACAACCTCCTGACCGGGGCCTTGCCGGCACCCAAGCGCGCGGAGGCCGTCCATCTCGAAAGCGGCATGACTGTGCGGAGCGCCTTCGCCGCGATCGCGCGCGCCTGCGTGTTCCATATCCTCGCCAATGTGGAGAGTGCGAATCGCGGTGCCGATCCCGAGGGTGTTCATCAGTTGCGCGTCGGCATCCGGCGCTTGCGCGCGGCGTTCTCGATCTTCCGCGCGGCGATTCCGGAGACGAACAGGGAGGCGATCGGGGGGCAGCTACGCCGGCTGCAGCAGGAGCTCGGCCCCGCACGGGAGTGGGACGTCTTCATCGACAGCACGATGCGGATCGTTGCGAAGCGGCTCCATGGCGCCAAGGGATTGGATGTCCTCCTCCAAGCGGCTGAAGGCGAGCGCCAGCGCGGCTACGAGCGCGGGCGGGCAGCGCTCACGGATCGGCGTTATACCGATTTGCTTCTGCATCTCGAGGCGTGGTTGGATGGCATGCTCACGAATGGCGTGAAGCCGGGTAACGGTCACAAACAGAGCGAGGGGGACGCCCTTAGGAACGCCCTCGACCGGCCGATTCTCGGATTCGCGACCGAGGTTCTGCGCGCGCGGCATGCGAAGGTGCTCAAGCTCGGCGCTCGGGGCCGCAAGATCAGCGACGATGAGATTCACGAGCTGCGCATCCGGGTGAAGAAACTGCGCTATGCCATCGAGTTCTTCCGGGACCTCTACAACGAGAAATCGACAAAGCGCTTCGCGGCGACCCTCAAGGGATTGCAGGAGGTGCTCGGCACGGCTCACGATGCCCTCGTGGCCGACGATCTGATCCCGCGCCTCGAGGCGATCGCAGGTGCCGGGGCGGAGCGGGCAATCGGTCAGCTTCAGGGCTGGTGTGCCGCACAGGTCAAGCACGACCGCAAGCGGCTCGATGGGATGTGGGGCAATTTCGCCCGGCTTCGCCCGTTCTGGAAATGAGGCGGATCGCGAATTCGGCTAGGCTATCCAGCATCCCCTTTTTCGGCGTCGCGCGGCGACCATAGGCGGACGAGTTCGGCGATACCGGCGCCAAGAATACCCCACTCCGCCCCGGAGAAATTGAACTCGGCCAGGGCCGCCGTCGGGAATTTGGCGTCAAGACGATCCAAGGCGGAGCGATCGCCGCCGCCGGCCACCATTTGCGCAAGTCGCTGGAGGCCGGGATTGTGTCCGATCAGCAGCGCCGAATGCGTCCCATCGGGCACGCGGCGCAGCCGCTCCAAGAGTTTCCGCGCACTCGCGAGGTAAAGCTGCCGTTCGACGGAGAGCGTATATTTCTTCGCAAACGCAGGTGCAATGCGCTCGAAGGTTTCCTGCGTGCGCCTTGCCGAGGAGCACAGGATCAGCTCGGGTGCTACGCCGAAGCTCACGATGGCCTCGGCAAGGGCACGGCAGGCCCGCTTGCCGCGGCCTGAGAGGGCGCGGTCGAAATCGGCGAGGCCGGGATCGTCCCAGCTCGATTTGGCGTGCCGCAAGAGATAAAGCGTTTTCATGATCTTTAGGTTACATAGGTGCTGATTCGCGGACGGCGGCTCGATCATGACATGTGCCGGACCAAAGAGTAATATCCGGCATGATCGAAACACGTGGTGTCACATCCCGGCGGTATCATCGGGGCCGGATTTCCCTGAGAGTCACCCTGTCGGCACGCTGCCGGCGGCAAGGGGCGAGAGGAGGTTAAAGTGCGCGACGACAGGCAACTGGCCGACATCCCGATTGACACCGGTTCGGAAGACCGCTTCATCAACCGCGAACTGTCCTGGCTTGCCTTCAATGAGCGCGTGCTCTCCGAGGCCGAGAACCCGAACCATCCGCTCTTGGAGCGCTTGAGGTTCCTCTCGATTTCCGCGAGCAACCTCGACGAATTCTATATGGTGCGGGTGGCCGGCCTGAAGGCGCAAATGGCCGCAGGTGTGACGACGCCGAGCCAGGACGGGCTGACCCCCGCCGAGCAGCTCGAGGCGATCAACAACCGCGCAAGCGACCTCGTCCATATCCAGCAGCGCCTCTGGCGCGTGCTTCGGAGCGAGTTGAGCGAAGCCGGTGTTTCCGTGGTCGACGCACCCGAGCTTTCGGCAAAGGAGCGGGAATGGGTCGAGGAGTATTTCAACGAGCAGATTTTCCCGGTCCTGACGCCGCTTGCCATCGATCCAGCACATCCCTTCCCCTTCATCCCCAATCTCGGATTCTCGATCGTGCTCGAGCTCTCGCGCGCCGAGGATGGAAAGAACCTCATGGCGCTCGTGCCGATTCCGCACCAGATCGATCGCTTCATGCGGCTGCCGGGGCGCAAGATACGGTTCCTGCCGGTCGAGGGCGTCGTAGGCCTCTTCCTCGATCGCTTGTTTCCAGGCTTCGAGGTTTTGGGCCTCGGCCTGTTCCGCGTCCTGCGCGACAGCGAGGTCGAAATCGAGGAAGAGGCGGAGGACCTCGTCCGCGTCTTCGAATCGGCGCTCAAGCGCCGTCGTCGCGGCAACGTCATCCATCTCGTCATCAACCAGGGGATGCCTCCCGCGATAGCGCGCTTTGTGATCGACAAGTTTCGTGTCGCACACGCGGACGTCGCCGAGATCGACGGCCTCGTGGGATTGGCGAGCACCAGGGAATTGATCGTCGGCGAACGGCGCGATCTTTTGTTCACGCCCTATAATCCTCGTTTTCCCGAGCGCATCCGCGATTTTGGCGGCGATTGCTTCGCGGCGATCCGCCACAAGGACATCATCGTGCACCATCCCTATGAAAGCTTCGACGTCGTGGTGCAGTTCGTCCGGCAGGCCGCGGCCGATCCCGCCGTCGTTGCGATCAAGCAAACACTCTATCGGACGAGCGACGATTCGCCGATCGTAAAGGCGCTCGTCGAAGCGGCCGAGGCCGGCAAGTCTGTCACCGCGGTCGTCGAACTCAAGGCGCGGTTCGACGAGGCAGCCAACATCCGCTGGGCGCGCGATCTCGAGCGATCCGGCGCTCAGGTGATTTATGGGTTCCTCGACCTCAAGACCCACGCCAAAGTCTCCCTTGTGGTGCGGCGTGAGGGCAAGGTGCTCCGCTCCTACGTCCATTTCGGCACGGGCAACTATCACCCGATCACCGCGAAGATCTATACCGATCTTTCGTTCTTCACCTGCGATCCGGCCCTTTGCCACGACGCGGTGAGGCTCTTCAACTACATGACCGGATACGCGCGTCCGAGGAAGCCGGAAAAAATTGCGATCGCACCGATCAACCTGCGCGAAGTCCTGCTCGCCCACATCGAGGCGGAAATCACCCACGCCAAGGAGGGCAAGCCGGCACAGATCTGGGCCAAGCTCAATTCGGTCGTCGATCCGCAGGTGATCGATGCGCTCTACCGGGCGAGCCAGGCGGGCGTTCAGATCGATCTCGTGGTGCGCGGCATTTGCTGCCTGCGCCCGGGTGTCCCGGGGCTTTCCGAAAATATCCGGGTCAAGAGCATCGTCGGGCGCTTTCTCGAACACGGTCGTATCGTTTGCTTCGCAGACGGCCATGCCTTGCCCTCGCCGGACGCGAAGATTTTCATCTCGTCCGCCGATTGGATGCCGCGGAATCTCGACCGCCGGGTCGAGACGCTGGTGCCGATCGAGAATCCAACGGTGCACGAGCAGGTCATGGGCCAAGTCATGGTCGCCAATCTCAAGGACGTGGCACAAAGCTGGATTCTTGGCTCCGATGGAGAATACGCGCGTCTCAAGGCCGACAAAGATGCTTTCAGCGCGCACACTTACTTCATGACGAATCCCAGTCTTTCCGGACGTGGCAGCGCTCTCAAGAAGTCCAAGACCGTGCCGCGGCTGATCCCGAAGCAGGCGTGAGGTTCTGCCGTGGAGGCGAGCCGCCGGGCTGATGCGGTGATGGTGAAGTCGGCTCGAATCGGCGTGATCGACCTCGGCTCGAATTCGATCCGCCTCGTGGTCTATGACAGGCTCTGCCGGTCGCCGGCCGTCGAGTTCAACGAGCGCGTCCTCTGCGGCCTCGGCCGTGGGCTCGCGCGCACGGGCCGCCTTAGTGCCGAGGGCCGCGTGCGCGCACTCGAGAACCTCGCGCGCTTCACGCTGCTCGCCCGGCATATGGAGGTTGACCGGCTCGACATCCTCGCGACGGCTGCGGTGCGCGACGCCATCGACGGTGCGCAATTCGTCGAGGAAGTGGAGCGGCGCTGCAAGCACAAGGTCCAGGTCGTCACCGGCCAGGACGAAGCGCGCCTATCGGCACTCGGCGTGCTCTCCGGGCTGCCGCGCGCCGACGGGCTCATGGGCGATCTCGGCGGCGGCAGCCTGGAGCTCGTCGAGCTCAAATCGGGTCAGATCGGCAAGCAGGCGACGCTGCTCCTCGGCCCATTGCGGTTGATCGAGCTTTCGGACGACGAGCCCAAGAAATCCCGCGGCTTCGTCGACGGCACACTCGAAGGGCTGGCGTGGCTCCCAAATCACAAGGGGCGCAACTTCTATGCGGTAGGCGGGGCGTGGCGCGCCATTGCAAGGCTTCATATCGAGCAGTCCCATTATCCGCTCCACGTGATCCACCACTACCGGGTCGCGCGCGAAGAGATGATCGATTTTTGCCGGCTCATCACGGGGCAAAGCCGCAAGTCGCTTGAATCGATGAGCGCCAACGTATCGCGCAAGCGCCTCGAAACGCTGCCCCATGCCGCACTCGTGCTTCATCGGGTCTTGCGGGCGGCCGGGCCGTCGCACGTAGTGTTCTCCGCACTCGGCATCCGCGAGGGACAGATTTTCAGCCTCCTGAGCGAGGCGCAGAGAAAGGAGGACCCGCTCATCAGTGCTGCGGCCGACCTCGCTCTGATCGACAGTCGCTTCGAGCCGATCGGCGAGGAGCTATATCGCTGGATGTCGCCGCTCTTTACGGGCGAAACCGCGGAACTCGCCCGCTTGCGGCGCGCTGCCTGCCATTTGGGCGACATCGCCTGGCGCGAGCATCCGGACTATCGCGCCGAACATGCCT
>DATDHA010000472.1:0-3281 GCA_036521815.1 Alphaproteobacteria bacterium
GCCGTACGCAATGGGCGCCGCCTCATCGGGGTGGTGATGGGCGGCCAGACGAGCAGTCAGCGCGACCACGCGATGATGCGCCTTTTGGACAACGGCTTCGCCACGCAGATTCCGGCCCTCGAGGCGGCCTACACGCCCCCCGCAGGAGACGACGACGCCCAGGCGCCAGCCAAACCCGCCAATTCAGTTGCGCGCACGCACCCTGCGGCACCGGCAACGCCAATCGCCGTCGCCCCCGCGATCGCGACGACCGAGGAGGGCGGGGTGGACCCCAGTGGTGCTGACCAGAGCAGTGCGGACCAGAGTGGCGAATCGAACTGGGGCATCCAAGTCGGCGCGTTCGGTAAACTGGCTTTGGCGCAGCAGGTGGCTCGGCGCACCCAGCACGCGACACCCTTGCTCGCTGGCGCGGTCATCTCGATTGGCCACGTCAAGACGCAGCGCGTCACCATTTATCGAGCTCGCCTCGTCGGGTTGAGCGAGAGCCAAGCGCGGCAAGCCTGCAGCTATATTCAGCGCCACAAAGGCTCGTGCGTGCTCGTCACGCCGGGCGGTGAGCGCACGATCGCCCAGGTCGTGCAATAGCCGGTGCTGTCTAAAGCCGGTGCTGTCTAGCCTTTTCCCTTCAGATGCGATGAATAGCGCTCCCGCACGGCCCAGCGCTTGATCCATCGCGTGCGTCCGCGCGCGAGATAGCCGGCCTCGCGGAATCCCGCCATCCACAAGCACATGACCCGCAGAAAGGCCCGCTTGTGCCGGCGTTGCCACTCGTCGAGCCGCCAGCCGCCGCGTCGCGCCGAATTTTGCCCATCGCAAAGATAGACCATGGCGCGGAGAGCCTTGCCGTCAGCCATTCGCACCACGCATCGGCTCAGGCGATAATTCCGCCCTTCATAGTGGCGGAGGCGTGCAAGCTCGCGCCGGCCGACACCTCGCGCGAGCACGCCATTGACCGCGGCCCCTTTCCTCGCCACCAGATTGGGTGCGGTCGAATGGCGCTTGGCCATGCGGCGATAACCGCCAAGACGGGCGGGCGCCAGTGCAAGCCGGTCCGCCTCCGGCCCGAGGACCATGCGCCGCACATCGGCGTCGATCAGCGTGCCATAGAAAAACAGGTCCATTGCGCTACAGGTCCATTGCGCGCCCGGCAAGTGGTGGGCACCGTCGCGGGCTAGATGACGGACGCCTCGACCTTGCTGGCATCGAGTTCCGCCTTGAGGGCCGCCTTGAGGCGCTCCAGACCCGCGGCGGTCCGCGCCTCGCAGCGCGCCACCAGGACTGCCTGGGTATTGGACGCGCGCAGCAGCCACCAGCCATCCGAATTCCGCACCCGCACGCCGTCAATTCCGCTGACCTCCGCCCTTGCGGCCTCCAGGCGGCAGCGGACTTCCTCGATCACCGCGAATTTCCGTTCCTCGCTGCAGGGAACGCGAAGCTCTGGCGTATTGACGACCGGCGGCAATCGGTCGCGCAAATCGGCGAGACTTGCGGCGTCTCGGGCCACGACATTCAGGATGCGCACCGCCGCATAGAGCGCATCGTCATAGCCGTAATAGCGGTCGGCAAAGAAGACGTGGCCGCTCATCTCGCCGGCAAGCGGTGCTGCCGTCTCCGCCATCTTCGCCTTGATGAGCGAATGGCCCGTCTTCCACATGAGCGGCTTCCCGCCCATGCGCGCCACCTCGTCGAACAGCACCTGGCTCGCCTTGACGTCGGCGATGATCGTCGCACCGGGGAGGCGATCGAGCACTTCCCTCGCAAGGAACACGAGGAACTGATCGCCCCAAAGGATGCGGCCCTTTCCGTCGAGCACACCGATGCGGTCGCCGTCGCCGTCGAAAGCGATGCCGAGATCGCAGTCGCGGGCCAGCACAACCGCTCGCAATTGCTCGAGATTCTCCGGCACAGTGGGATCGGGGTGATGTGCCGGGAACGTGCCGTCGATCTTCTCATTGAGCAGGATATGCTCACCCGGCAAACGCGCCGTCAGGCGCGCCATCGCTTCGCCGGCCGATCCGTTGCCCGCGTCCCACGCGACCTTGAGCGCCCGTCCGGGCTCGACGTCGGCCAAGAGCCGCTCGATATAGCTATCGAACACGGCCCGTTCGGCGACGCTGCCGCAGCCCGCCACGAAATCCGCGGCGGCGGCGATCGCGCCGAGCTTGCGGATGTCAGCGCCGTAGAACGCAGCCCCCTTCAACACCATCTTGAAGCCGTTATATTCGGGCGGATTGTGGGAGCCCGTGACCATGACGGCGCCATCGCAGCCGAGATGCTTATTCGCGAAATAGAGCATGGGCGTGGGGCCCATGCCGACGCGGAATACGTCGATGCCGGTCGAAACGAGGCCCTCGGCGAGTGCCGCCGCAAGTTCGGGCGAGCTCAATCGCCCGTCCTGACCGAGGGCTGCCGTCTTGCCGCCCTCGCGGCGAATCCATGTGCCAAATGCGCGGCCGAGTGCCAGGGCGTCATTTGCGGCGAGCGTGTCCCCCACGACGCCGCGAATGTCATATTCGCGCAGGATAGATGTCTTGAAGGCATGCGCTTTCATGGCACTGTCCCGTCGCTTGTCGAGGTCAGTCACGACCAAAGCATTTTCCGGCAAAGTGCATACCGGTTTGCCGCAGAAAATGCGACAAAATCAATGAATCGGGAGCCTGACCCGATTCAATCCGATCGGATCAGGCTCTGGGCCGGCCGACGCAGGCATAGTGGAAACCGGCCGCCCTCATCTCCGCGGGATTGTATATGTTGCGATAGTCGACCACGATCGGCGACTTGAGCAGCGACTTGATCCGTGCTGGATCGAGGGCGCGAAATTCGTTCCATTCCGTGATGATCGCCAGGGCGTCCGCACCCTCCATGGCGTTGTAGGCACTCTTGCACCAGACGAGCCCGTCGAACAGCTTTTGCGCTTCCGCCATCCCCTCGGGGTCGAAGGCCCGCACCGTCGCCCCCGCCTGCTGGAGGGCCGGGATGATGTCGAGGCTCGGGCTTTCGCGCATGTCATCGGTATTGGGCTTGAAGGTGAGGCCGAGCACGGCGATGGTCTTGCCCTCGACCGTGCCACCGCACGCCTCGATCAGTTTGCCGGCCATCCGCGCCTTGCGCTTGGCATTGACGTCGACCACGGTCTCGATCAGGCGCACGGGCGCGCCCGCCTCAAGCGCCGTGCGGACAAGTGCCAGCGCGTCCTTCGGAAAGCACGAGCCACCATATCCCGGTCCGGCATGGAGGAACTTTCGCCCGATCCGCCCATCGAGCCCGATGCCGCGGGCGAT
>DATDHA010000473.1:0-2669 GCA_036521815.1 Alphaproteobacteria bacterium
GCCATCGCCATCGGCCATCCCTACGGGATGTCGGGCGCCCGCCTTGTCGGCCACGCCCTCATCGAGGGCAAGCGCCGCAATGCCAAGTACTGTGTCGTCACGATGTGCATCGGCGGCGGCATGGGTGCGGCCGGGCTATTCGAAGTCGCGTGAACGGGCTGGCGGGTGTGCCATGACGGCAGAGCTTGCCGACACCATCGCCCCGCGGCCGGGAGAGGACTTCGATGCGTCTCGGCTGATACCCTATCTGCGCGCGCATTTGCCTGAAACCGACGGGCCGTTCACGCTCAGGCAATTTGGCGGCGGACACGCAAACCTTACCTATCTCGCGCGCTTCGGCGACACGGAATATGTCGTTCGTCGCCCCCCGCTCGGTCCGATCGCACCCTCCGCCCACGACATGAAGCGCGAGCATCGCGTGCTCGCGACCTTGCCCGACGTTTTCCCACTCGCACCGCGCAGTTATCTTTATTGCGAGGACACGTCGATCATCGGCGCCGAGTTCCACGTCATGGAGCGGCGCCACGGCATCGTGATCCGAAGCGATCTGCCCGAGGAATTCAAGGGCAATCCCCCACTCGCGCGCCGGATCGGGGAAATGGTGGTCGACACGCTGGCCAGCCTCCACGTCGCGAACCCGGCCGCGGCGAAGCTCGGCGATCTCGGCCGGCCCGACGGTTATGTCGAGCGCCAGCTCGATGGCTGGATCAAGCGTTGGCACGCGGCGAAGGACAAGGATCTTGCGACCGTCGACGAGGCGATCGCCTGGCTCGGCAAGCGTGTGCCGAAACCGCAGCGCGTTTCCCTCCTCCACAACGACTTCAAGCTCGACAACATGATCGTCGGCGCCGACGATCCGAGCCACGCCGTCGCCGTGCTCGATTGGGACATGTGCACGCGGGGCGACCCGCTCATGGACCTCGGCTACATGCTCAACTACTGGTCCGAGGCGCGCGACAGCCCCGCATGGCGGAACGCGGCTTTCATGCCGACCTGGCACGCGGGCTTTCCGACGCGGGCCGAGGCGGTCGAGCGCTACGCGGGCCGGACCGGCTTGGCACTCGATGACATCCGCTGGTATCACGTGTTCGGCGTCTTCAAGCTGACCGGCGTCATCCAGCAGATTTATATCCGCTATTTGCGCGGCCAGACGAGCGATGCGCGCTTTGCGGCGTTCGGCGAGCGCGTGAGGACGCTCGCCGAGAAAGCGTGCGCGCTTATTGGACGCGCCGAAGACGTCTGAGGCCGGAAGATCGAATGACGCGCACGGGCAAAGGATGCCGCTCAGCTATAGGAGCCGCCCCCGATCGTCGATCCACCGTCGATCACGAGCACTTGGCCCGTGATGAAGCTCCCGGCCCGGCTCGCGAGCATGACGGCCGCACCGGCGACTTCATGGGGCTCGCCGATGCGGCCAAGCGGGTAAGTCGACACCGCCTGCGCGTAGACTTGCGGGTCCTCCCACAAGGCGCGCGCGAAATCGGTGCGGATGATGCCGGGTGCGATGCAGTTCGCCCGGATATTGTCCCGACCCCATTCGACCGCGAGATTGCGCGCGAGCTGGACGTCCGCCGCCTTGGAGAGCCCATAGACGCCGAGCTTGGCGTGGCCTTTGAGGCCGCCGATCGACGACACGATGATCACGACGCCGTCCTTGCGTGCCGCCATTCCCGGCAACACCTTGTTGCAGAGCCAGAGGTTGCTCTTCACATTGGTGTCCATGATCTTGTCGTAGGCGTCCTCGCCGATGCCGGACATCGGACCGTAATAGGGATTGACCGCGGCGTTGCAGACAAGGATATCGATCTTGCCCCAGTGCCCGATCGCGCCGGCGACGAGGGCGTCAAGTTCCTCAAGGTGCGAGATGTTGCACGCGAGCGCCAGGGCTTGCCCGCCCGCACCCCGGATGGCGGCCGCGACCTCTTCGCATGCTGCTACCTTGCGGCTCGAGATCACGACCTTGGCGCCGTGCGCGGCCATCGCTTCCGCGATCGCCTTGCCAATGCCCCTGGTCGAGCCGGTGACGACGGCGACCTTGCCGGTGAGATCGAAGAGGTTTTTGCTCATAGCGGCGGTTGTGGTTCCTTGGTACGGAAATCGGACTCGGCGGCTAACAGAGTGCTTGCGGGAGATCGGCCCCGCGGTTCCTGCACGATGATAGCAGAGCAATAGCCGGTTCCGAAGCGAGACGGTCCCCAGGAGAGATCGAAGAGTCGAGAAATCGAAGGGTCGAAAGTTCGAAGGGTTGGAGGAGGTCATGCGCATCAAGCTCGATGCAGCTCATACGACATTTCGCGAGGAGGTCCGGGACTTCCTCGAGACGAACTTGCCCGCGGACATCCGCGCCAAGGTCGATGCCGGCAAGCACCTCGGCAAGGACGATCACGTCCGCTGGCAGCGGATCCTCTACCGCAAGGGCTGGCTGGCGCCGGGCTGGCCGGTCGAGCATGGCGGCACCGGCTGGACCCCGCTTCAGCGCGCGATCTTCGAGACCGAGCTCGGTGCCGTGCCAGCGCCGCCGATCATCGCGTTCGGCGTCACCATGGTCGGACCCGTGATCGTCGCGTTCGGCGACGAGGCGCAAAAGAAAAAATATCTCCCCCGCATCCTCGCGAGCGAGGATTGGTGGTGCCAGGGTTATTCGGAGCCGGAGGCGGGTTCGGACCTTG
>DATDHA010000474.1:0-6752 GCA_036521815.1 Alphaproteobacteria bacterium
GATGGCGTCAGCTTTCACGTCAAGGCGGGCGAAATCCTCGGCCTCGTGGGGCCGAACGGCTCGGGCAAGACGACCTGCATCAACGTGATCTCCGGTCTTTACGGCCCCGACGGTGGTGCAATCGCCTATCGGAGCCGCTCGATCGGCGGGCTCAAATCCCACAAGCTCGTCCATCTCGGGATCAACCGCACGTTCCAGGTGCCGAAGCCGTTCTTGACACTGACGGTGCGCGAAAACGTCGAGGTCGCGGCGACCTACGGCCGATCGGGCGGCACCGCACTCGACGTCGAGACGCTCTTGGCTTCGCTCGAGCTCGATGCGCAGGCGAGCCGGCCGGCGGGTGAGCTCAACAGCGTGCAGCAGAAGATGCTCGACCTCGCGCGCGCGCTCGCGACGAATCCGCGGCTCCTTTGCATCGACGAGCTGGCCGCGGGCCTCAACCCGGCGGAACTCGACCGCGTTGCGGAGCGATTGCGCGCCCTTGCGCGCGAGGGCATGGCGCTCCTCGTCGTCGAGCATCTCATGGGCTTCATCGATCACGTGACCGACCGGGTCATCGTGCTCAATGCGGGCAAGGAGATTTTCGAGGGGGCGCTCTCGGCGGCGATCCAGGACCGTCAGGTGGTCGAGGTTTTCCTGGGGACGGAAAATGGCGGCTGAACTCTTGAAAGCAAGCGGCCTCGAGGCCGGCTACGGCCGCGTGCAGGTGCTATGGGGTGCCGGGCTCGGTGTCCATGTCCGCGAGACGGTGCTGCTGCTCGGCGCAAATGGGGCGGGGAAGACAACGCTTCTCAAGGTCTGCATGGGTCTTTTGCCGGCGTGGCGAGGCAAGGTTGATTTCGCGGGCGACGACGTGACCACGCTTCGCACCGACAGGCGCGTGCGTTCCGGCATGGTCTATATGTCGGAGACCGGCTGCTTTCCCGGCCTCACAGTCGAGGAGAATCTTCGCATCGGCGGCCAGTTCATGCCGAGTGCTGATTTGCGAACGCGCATAGCCGAGCTGTATCAGATATTTCCGGCGATCGCCGCACGCAAGACGGCGCTCGCGAGCAGCCTGTCGGGCGGACAGCGCAAGATGCTCGGCATCGCCAAGGCACTCGTGGGCAATCCCACGCTTCTGCTCATGGACGAGCCTTCGGCGGGCCTTTCCCCGCTTTTCGTCAAGGAAGTGATCCGCGTGCTCGACCGGTTCCGCGGCTCCGGCCTCTCGCTTCTCATTGCCGAGCAGAACGTGAAGTTTCTCGACCTCGCGGACCGGGTCTATACGCTCGAAGGGGGGCGGGTCGGGTTCGAGGGGACCGTCGCCGCGATGCACGAAAACGACGCGCTGCGCCGCGCCTATTTCGGCCTCAAGTAGCGAGCTTGCAAGGTGGGGGAACGCTGTGGCCTGCGATCCTCAGTCGCCCCCATTGAGCCAGGCGGGATCCGGAAGTTCCTTGAACGCATTGCGCAGGCCATCCATCCAGGCTTGGCGCAAAGCGCGGAAATAATGGTCGGTTTCCTCGATTTGCTGGAGTACGGCGAGCTTGGCCGCATCCTTGCGATGGATCGCGAGATCGACCGGCATGCCGACCGAGAGGTTCGAGCGCAAGGTCGAATCCATCGAGATGAGCGCGCATTTCGCGGCGGCACGGAGCGAGGTCGAAGGCCGGATGATGCGGTCGATGATCGGCTTGCCGTATTTCACCTCGCCCATTTGAAAGTAGGGAGTCTCGCGCGTCGCTTCGATGAAATTCCCCGCCGAGTAAATCTGGAAAAGCCGCATGCCGCCCTGGCCGATCTGCCCGCCCAGGATGAAGGAGACGTTGAAATCCGCACCCTGCGTCCGGAGGGCAGGCCCGTCGAGGCGATAAATCTCGCGGATGGCACTGCCCGCCAATCGGGCTGCGCCATACATGTCGGGGACCGTCAAAAAGCTTTCCTTGGCGCCGCCGCCCGTGTCGACGCCGTTGTCCAGAAGTGTCACGACCGACTGGGTCAATGCGAGATTTCCGGCACTCAGCATCACGATCACCCGGTCGCCCGGCTGCCATACGGTCATCTTGCGAAAGCTCGCGATATTGTCGACCCCTGCGTGGGTACGCGAATCGGCCGCGAATACGAGGCCCTTGTCCAATTGGATCGCAACACAGTAAGTCATTGAAAACTATCCCCTAAATCCCTAAAGGTCGATTCCTCCGCGCCCGATCCTAAAGCATTTTCCGGCAAATCGGCATCCACTTTGCCGGAAAATGCTTTCGTACACGGCCGGCCCAATCGCAAACGCAGCACGGGACGGCGGGCCGGGGTCAGCCGGGGCGCATGAAGTCGCGGGCGATCACACTGCCAAGCTCGACGTTGTTGTCGATGGTCTCCGTCAGGTATTCGTGAAGGCCCTGCTCGAAGATCGCCTCCATTTTGCCATAGCGCAGGCGTGAGCACATGCTTGCCGCGAGCCGCGTCGACTGGTAATCGCGGCCGTAAAGCGCACGAAGATCGGTCAAGAGACGCTCGATCTCGGTTATGCAGGCGAGCAGGCTTCTCGGCATGTCCGCGCGCAATATCAAAAGCTCCGCGACGCGCATCGGCGTGATCGTATCGCGGTAGATCTTGCGGTAGGCGCGAAAGGCGCTGACCGAGCGCAGGATCGCCGCCCACTGATAATAATCGACCACACCGCCGACGTCGGCGGGGCTCGCCAGCAGGACGTGGTACATCACGTCGAGAATGCGCGCCGTCGCGTCGGCACGCTCGAGGAAGCCGCCAAGGCGGACGAAGCGATAGGGGTCGTCGCGCTGCATCGTGCCGGCGGTGACGCCGCGGAAGAGGTGGCTGCGCTCCTTGACCCAGTCGAAATACTCCCGCGCCCCGCGTGACCTGAGGGCCGCGGAATCGACGCCATGCGCCTCGATCCATGTCGAATTCAGGCTTTCCCACATTTCGTTGGTGATCTGCGCGCGCATGGCGCGGGCGTTTTCGCGGGCACCCTGAAGGGAGGAACGGATGCTCGACGGGTTCGCGGGATCGAGGGCGAGGTAGCCGATGACGCCCTCCGCATCGAAGCGCCCGCCGGCTGCTTCATAGGCGTCCTCGCATCCGGCGATGATGATGGCCGACTCCCATTGCGTGCGCTGCTGCCGCTCGTCGCCCGGCAGGAGCGACATGCGATAGGCGACGTCGAGAATGCGCGCCATGTTCTCGGCACGCTCCATGTAGCGCGCCATCCAGTAGAGATTGTCGGCAGCACGGCTCAGCACGGTGCTTTAATCCCGCCCTGCCCCGGCGGCATCCAGCGCGTCGGGGCCTTCGAGTACCCATGTGTCCTTGGTGCCGCCCCCTTGGCTCGAGTTGACGACGAGCGATCCCGCGCGGAGTGCGACACGGGTAAGGCCGCCCGGAACGACGGTGATCTCGCGCCCGCAGAGGACGAACGGCCTGAGATCGACGTGGCGCGGCGCCAGGCCGCTCTCGCCGAACGTCGGGCAGGTCGAGAGTGCGAGGGTCGGCTGTGCGATGAACTGGGATGGGTCGCTCAGGATGCGCGCGCGATAGGTCTCGATCTCCGCCTTGGTGGCGCGCGGGCCGATCAGCATGCCGTAGCCACCCGAGCCATGCACCTCCTTGACGACGAGCTCTTCGAGATGCGCAAGCGCATAGGCGAGGCCGTCGGGATCGCGCAAGCGCCAGGTCGGCACATTGTCGAGAATCGGCTCCTCCCCCAGATAGAACCGCACAATATCCGGCACATAGGCATAGACCGCCTTGTCGTCGGCGATACCCGCACCCACGGCGTTCGCAAGCGTCACATTGCCCGCCTTGTATGCCGCGAAGAGGCCGACGCAGCCCAATGCCGAATCCGGATTGAACACGGCGGGATCGATGAAGGCGTCGTCGATGCGCCGGTAAATCACGTCGACGCGCTGGAGCCCCGCGGCCGTGCGCATATAGACATGGCTATCCTTGACGAGGAGGTCCTGGCCCTCGACGAGCTCGATGCCCATCTGCTCGGCGAGGAAGACATGCTCGAAATAGGCGCTGTTATAAGCACCCGGCGTCAAGAGCACGACGGCAGGATCGTCGCCCGCCGAAGCGGGTGCCACGGAGCGAAGGGTCTTCAGGAGCTCGTCGGGGTAGTGGCCGACCGGGGCCACGCGATGGCAAGCGAAAAGCTCGGGGAAGAGGCGCATCATGACCTCCCGGTCCTCAAGCATGTAGGAAACGCCCGAGGGGGTCCTCAAATTGTCTTCGAGCACGTGGAACTCGCGCTCCCCGGTGCGCACGATGTCGACACCCGCGATGTGGGTGTAGGCCCCGTGCGGGAGCGTCACCCCCTCCATTTCCGGCCGGTATTGAGAGTTCGTCATGACGAGGTCTGCGGGAACCTTGCCGGCGCGGAGGATTTCGCGCGCGCCGTAGACGTCCGCGATGAAGAGGTTGAGCGCCTTGACGCGCTGGATGAGGCCGCGCGAGAGGAAGCGCCACTCTTCGGCGGAAATCACGCGCGGCATGATGTCGAAGGGGATCAGCCGCTCGATGTCGCCACCTTCGCCATAGACCGCGAATGTGATCCCGAGGCGGCGGAACAGGATATCGGCCTCGCGTCGCTTCTGCTCGAGCGCTGCCGGGTCGGTCTTCTCCAGCCACTCCGTGAGCCCGCGATAGGGTGCCCGCACGCCGTGGCCGTTCGCGTGCATCTCGTCGAATGCGGCAATGGCATTCATTTTGTCGATGACGCTGCCCCGTCGGGCCAGCCGCGTCCCGTGCGCGGCTGGCTGGTCTCCCCCCGCGAATCGAGCAAGTTTCGTACCATAGAATGACGGCCCCACGGCGAGCCGTCAAATCCAAGGGCAATCGGTGCGATGCCCGCCGCTTGAGCAGGATTTTGCCGTCGATTTAGGCAAACGGACGAGGTCGCTTTGGGACGGCCCAAAGCATTTTCCGGCAAAGCGGCTGTGCGACGACGAAACCGCAGCACAGGGGTTGCCGCAGAAAATGCGACAAAATCAATAAATCTAAAGCCTGAACCGATTCAATCCGATCGGATCAGGCTTTAGGCCGGCTTGCTCGCCTGAACGGCGTTTTTTGCGTTGAGATCGCCAGGGATGCGGGTCGCGATGACGAGGGCTGCGATCGAGAGCAGGAGGGCGATGAGGTAGACGTCGTGGAGCGACGCTGCCATAGCACGGCTGACGCACTCAAGGGTGCCGGGGTCGATCGTTTGGCGGACACTCGGGTCCATCATCCGATTGACGATCTCGGGATCGGACATGGCGAACCGTGCCACGCCGAAATTGACGAGTGCGCCGAAGCACGCGGTCCCGACGGATTGCCCGACCATCCGCATGAAAAGGTTGAGCGAGGTTGCAATGCCCCGCCGGCGCCACTCCACACTCGTCTGCACGGCGACCACGTAGGTCAGGTTGCTGAAACCCATCCCGAGGCCGACGAGAAACGCGCCGGCACTCGCAAAGATGAGCCCGCGCTCCGGCGTCAGCAGGCACAGGACGACGCTGCCCGAGATGAGCAGGAGTGCTCCTGCCACCGCCGCAATGCGGAACGACGCGTTTAAGATGACTTTGCCGGCGAAGACGCTTGCGATCGGCCACGCGAGCGACATAGCACCGACCGCGACGCCAGCGGATGCCGCCGATCCGCCCAAGACACCCTGGACATAGGTCGGCACGAAGATCGCGGTGCCGATCATCACCGCACCCGTCGCGACCTGGCCCATATTCCCCGCCGCGATGACGCGATGGCGCCAAAGCTCCAGCGGTATCATGGGCTCGCGTGCGCGCCGCTCGACATGAAAGAAAAATCCAAGGCTGAGGGCCGAGCCGACGAGGAGTGCGAGCACGCCGGTGAGCGGCAGGCTCGTCCCCTGAATGAGTGCAAGCATGAGTGCGGTCGTGCCGAGCATCAACAGGCAGGCGCCGATATAGTCGACTTGATGGCTGTGGTGCTTGACGTCCTCGTGAAGAAAGGCCGCAAGGAGCGCAATCGTCACGACGCCGATCGGCAGATTGACCCAAAACACATAGGGCCAGCCGATATGGTCCACGAAGAAAGCGCCAAGTGCCGGCCCGATGACGGCGGCGACACCCCACACGCTCGAGAGGTAGCCTTGGACCTTGCCGCGCTCGGCCGGTGTGTAGATGTCCGCGACGATGGTGGTGGCAATCGGCATGATCGCGCCGGCCCCCAGGCCCTGGAGGGCGCGAAAGAGGATCAGCCAGATCATCCCCGAGGAAAATCCGGCGAGCGCGGAGCCGACCAGGAAAAGTGCCGCACCGGCGTAAAAGGCGGGCTTTCGGCCGAACATGTCGGCGAGCTTGCCGTAGATCGGGATCGAGACGGCCTGGGTGAGGAGATAGATCGCGAATACCCAGCTGAAGAGCTGGAAGCCGCCGAGCTCGGCGATGATGGTCGGCATCGCCGTCGCGACGATGGTCGCCTCGACCGCCGCCATGAACATCGCGAGCATGGTGGCCGCGAGCACGAAGGGCCGGCGCGTTCGCGACTGGCTGGGCTGGATTTCGCTCAAGAACTCCCCGGACCGCTTTAGCGTGCGTTCCGCAAGCCATTACGCCAGAGTGAACCGAGGCGCAAGCCGCACCTGGTTCGAACCTGAGCACGGCTGTCATGCGCTTTGCTCAAATGAGCGGGCGATTTGCTCAACTGAGCGGGATCGGGCACGGCGGACCGGTGTTGCCGGAAATCGGAGTCGTGTCTCGGTCTGAACTTCCGTAAAAGGCGGCAAACCTATCCAGAAA
>DATDHA010000475.1:0-3619 GCA_036521815.1 Alphaproteobacteria bacterium
AGGCATGTTCGACCCGCTGGATCGATCCCGAATTCCGCGAGGGCGTGCGCAAGCTTGAGCCCGCCGCGCGACACCCACGGATGATCCTCGCCGCGCAGCGCAAGCGGCATTTCGAGAGGGACGAGTGCGCCGGGCTTGTCGAGCCGCCGCTCGCCCGAGAAGACCAAGCCGGCCATGACGAGTGCCTGCGCACGACTGCGGCTCTCGACGAGCCCGCGCTCGACGAGCAGCAGGTCGAGGCGGCTCTTCTTGGGCGGCTTCGGACTCTTGGCGTGCTTGCCGGGCATGGCGTTGTCTTCAGGACAAGGTCCAGGTTTCCACGGTTCGAAAGCAAGGGCCGCACGCTTGCGCGTGACGCGATTAAGTTGATCCACCGTCCCCCTCCCAAACCTCCCCCTCAAGGGGGGGCTTTTTTGCATCGTAATACAACCTCCCCACCTGAGGGGGAGGTCGCGAGCGTCGGCGGTGCCGGGTGGGGGGTGGTCATCATCCTTCGAGACGGCGCTGAGCAACTCCTCGGCGCGCGGTCGTCGATATAAAAGAGATTCCTTGTCCCGCGGCGCGAGGGAATGCAGGCGTCTCGAAGGACAAGCTCACGCCCGCGCTTGTTGCCCTCTCGACTCCTGACCGAGCGCCATAAGCGCCTGGGCCACGATATGCTTGGCGTTGAGGCCAGCCTGGTCGTACTGCAGCTCGGGCTTGTCGTGCTCCATGATGCGGTCGGGCATGCACAACGGCCGAAACCTGAGGCGGCCGCGGTCCAGCAGCCCCGCATGCGCCAGGAACTGCATGACGTGGCCGGCGAAGCCGCCGATCGCATTTTCTTCCACCGTGATCAGCACTTCATGCTCGCTCGCAAGACGCCGGACGAGATCCGCATCGAGGGGCTTGCAGAAGCGCGCATCGGCAACCGTCGTCGAAAGGCCGCGGGCCTGAAGCTCATCCGCGGCTTGCAGCGCTTCTTGAAGGCGCGTGCCGTAGGCGAGAATTGCGACGGTGGTCCCTTCGCGCACGATGCGGCCTTTGCCAAGTGGGATCGGGACGCCGGCCTCAGGCATCTGTACGCCGATCCCGTCGCCGCGCGGATAGCGCATCGCACTCGGCCGATCGTCGATCTGGGCCTGGGTCGCGACCATGTGCACAAGCTCCGCCTCGTCCGACGGCGCCATCAACACGAATTCCGGCAGGCAGCCGAGATAGCTGATGTCGAAGGCGCCGTGATGGGTCTGCCCATCGGCGCCGACATAGCCGGCACGGTCGAGCACGAAGCGCACCGGCAGCTTCTGAATCGCTACGTCGTGCACCACCTGATCGTAGGCGCGCTGGAGGAACGTGGAATAAATCGCGCAGAATGGTTTCATCCCCTCGGTCGCCATGCCCGCCGCGAAGGTAACACCGTGCTGCTCCGCGATTCCGACGTCAAAGGCGCGATCGGGAAAACACTCCGCGAAGATGTTGACACCCGTGCCCAACAACATAACCGCCGTGATCACCACGATCCGCTCGTCCTTCTCCACTTCCTTCACGAGCGCCTGGCCGAACACCTTGGTATAGGCAGGCGCATTCGACTTTGCTTTGACCTGCTGGCCGGTCGCGACGTCGAATTTGACCACACCGTGATACTTGTCGGCCGACGCCTCCGCAGGCGCGTAGCCCTTGCCCTTCTGCGTGACGACGTGAATGAGGATCGGGCCTTCGTCCTCCGCGTCGCGGACGTTCTTGAGCACGGGCAGAAGGTGGTCGAGGTTGTGGCCATCGATCGGCCCGACATAGAAGAAGCCGAGTTCCTCGAACAGGGTGCCGCCGGTCACGAGGCCGCGGGCATATTCCTCGGCGCGCCGTGCTGCCTTCTCGAGGGAGCGCGGGAAACGCTTGGTGATCTCCTTGCCGAGATGGCGGAGCGAGCGGTAGGACTTCGAGGAGACGAGCTTCGCGAGATAAGCGCTCATGGCGCCGACGGGTGGTGCGATCGACATATCGTTGTCGTTCAAGACGACGATCAGGCGGCTCGACATCGAGCCCGCGTTGTTCATCGCCTCATAGGCCATGCCGGCGCTCATAGCACCATCGCCGATCACGGCAATCACGTTGTTCTTGCGCCCGAGCATGTCGCGCGCAACCGCCATGCCGAGGCTGGCCGAAATCGACGTCGAGCTGTGCGCGGCGCCAAAGGGATCGTACTTACTCTCCGAGCGCTTGGTGAAGCCGGACAGCCCGCCGCCTTGGCGCAGCGTGCGAATGCGGTCGCGCCGGCCCGTCATGATCTTGTGCGGATAGCACTGATGGCCGACGTCCCAGACGAGGCGGTCATCGGGTGTGTTGAAGACGTGATGGATGGCGACCGTCAGCTCGATCACGCCGAGGCCGGCCCCGAGATGGCCGCCGGTAACTGAGACGGCATCGATCGTCTCGCGCCGAAGTTCCTCCGCAAGCTGCTTGAGCTCGTCGATGGAAAAATCCCGGGTGTCCCGCGGCTCCTTCACCCGATCCAAGAGCGGCGTGCTGCTATGCTCCGTCAACTCACCCTCCACTACGCCTTGCGCGCTACGACAAACCGCGCAAGTTCCGCCAAAGGTTCGGCCTTTTCGCCAAAAATATCAAGACAAGAAACGGCACGTTCCGCCAGCATATGTGCCTCGCGTCGAGCCTTCTCAATACCTAGATGGGATACAAACGTCGCTTTGCCGAGTACTGCGTCTTTTCTCACCTTCTTGCCTACTTCCGCTTCCGTTCCTTCAGCATCCAAGAGATCGTCAGCAATTTGAAATGCCAGGCCCAGGTCTTGTGCATAAGATAACAATGATTTACGAGACATATCAGATGCTTTGCCCAAAATGGCGCCCGCTTCGCAGGAAAAATTGAAGAGCGCGCCAGTCTTCATGCGCTGGAGGCGGCCGATCTCATCCAGGGAAAGCGGGCGGCTTTCCGCGGCGAGATCGAACATCTGCCCGCCGACCATGCCCCTCGCACCTGCCGCACGGGCGAGTGCCGCCACAAGGGCGACCCGAACGGCCGGATCCTTGTGGGTTGCGTCGTCGGCGAGCACCTCGAAAGCCAGCGTCAGAAGTGCGTCGCCCGCGAGGATCGCCGTCGCTTCGTCGAACTCGATATGGCAGGTCGGACGGCCTCGGCGAAGGTCGTCATCGTCCATTGCCGGCAGATCGTCGTGAACGAGGGAGTAGCAATGGATCAATTCGACCGCGGCCCCGGCGCGTGCTGCATTCTCCAGCGCAACGCCAAAGAGCTTGGCACCCTCGATCACCAGAAAGGGCCGCAGGCGCTTGCCGCCGCCGAGGCTCGAATAGCGCATCGCTTCGAAGAGGCGCGCCTCGGGACCGCCGTCGTCGGGCAACACGCGCTCGAGCGTAACTTCGACAAGGTCGGCCGAGGCCGCCAAGGCTGCATCGAATTTCCGCAAATCAGGCCTCAGTCAATTTTAGCCGGCTCCAGCCCGATCGGGCCGCTCTGACCCAACACGATCTTGTCGATCTTGGCCTTCGCTTCCGCGAGCTTCGCTTCGCAATGGCGTTTGAGGGCGGCACCGCGCGTGTAGCTTTTGATCGCGTCGTCGAGATTTCCTTTGCCATCCTCGAGCTGGCGCACGATCAGCTCAAGCTCC
>DATDHA010000476.1:0-2028 GCA_036521815.1 Alphaproteobacteria bacterium
ATGCCGGCTTCGCCGCCGCCGAAGTTCTTTACGACGAGGCTGGCCGCGTGGTCGGCGTGGCGACCGGCGACATGGGTATCGGCAAGGACGGCAAGCACACCGAGAGCTACACGCCGGGCGTGGAATTGCGTGCAAAGCAGACCCTCTTCGCCGAAGGCTGCCGCGGCTCCCTCACCAAAACGCTGTTCGAGCACTTCAAATTGCGCGACGGCGTCCAGCCTCAGACTTTTGCCATCGGCATCAAGGAGTTATGGGAAATCGCACCTTCGAAGCACAAACTTGGCCTGGTCATCCATACGATCGGTTGGCCGCTCGACCGGCGCACCTACGGCGGCTCCTTTCTCTATCATCTCGAGAACCATCAGGTGGCGGTCGGCTTCGTGATCGGGCTCGACTACGAGAATCCCTATCTTTCGCCCTTCGACGAATTCCAGCGCTTCAAGACCCATCCCGCGACCGTCTCCTTTTTCGAGGAGGGACGGCGCATCGCTTACGGCGCGCGGGCACTCAACGAGGGCGGCTTCCAGTCGATCCCGCATCTGACGTTTCCGGGCGGGGCCTTGATCGGTTGCACCGCGGGCTTTCTCAATGTCCCCAAAATCAAGGGCACGCACGGTGCCATGAAATCTGCGATGTGTGCCGCGGAAGCGGTGTTCGACACCCTCGGCGAGGGCGACGGGCGCGGCGAGCCGCGCCACTACACCGAGAAGCTCAAATCGAGCTGGCTCTGGGAGGAACTTCGCCGCGTGCGCAATATCCGCCCTGGATTCCGCTGGGGGCTTCATGCCGGGCTCGTCCACGCCGCGATCGACACTTATATATTGCGCGGCCGCGCACCTTGGACATTGCGCCAGCACGCGGACAACAAGTCCCTCAAGCCGGCGCGCAAATGCCGCAAGATCGAGTATCCAAAACCGGACGGCAAGATCACGTTCGACAAGCTGAGCTCGGTTTTCATCTCGAACACGAACCACGAGGAAAATCAGCCGGCCCACATTAAGCTCAGGGACCCGAAGGTGCCAATATCGGTCAATCTCGCAATCTACGACGCGCCTGAGCAGCGCTATTGCCCGGCCGGCGTTTTCGAAATACTGCATGACGAAGGCGGCGCGCCGAGGCTGCAAATCAATGCGCAAAATTGCGTCCATTGCAAAACTTGCGACATCAAGGACCCGACCCAAAATATCGATTGGGTGGCGCCGGAGGGCGGCGGCGGGCCGAATTATCCGAATATGTGAATTAAGTCATTCGGTTGGGCGAAATTGAACCGGCTTCGATCTGACGGCACGCGTGGCGGAAGGCTGGACTTTGCGGGGAAATAGGCAAAGAATCGTGACCTCTATACCAACATTAATCGAATCTTGGTACATGAGGCGTCGGATGTGGGCGCGCCGGCGCGTATCGGTGGCGAAGGCGTGGGCGTTTCATCCAATTGCGGCCGTGGGATGCTCGCCCGTATCATCGCCGGGCACGGAGGTTTGCATTGGTCATTTCGGGGCTTGAGAGGGTTGCGTCGCTTCGGGCGGCGATCGGATTGGTTCTGGCACTTCTGCTTGTCGGCTGCAGCGAACCGGGCGAGGAGAATGAAGGCGATACCGCAGTTGTCGCCGGCGCGCATGGTGCGGCATCGGTCAGCTCGTCCGAAGACCCGGACGCGGGGATCTTTCAGTCGGCTGCGGGCTATTACCTCGCGGCCAAGCAGGCCGAAGACGACGGCGACCGCGCCACTGCCGCCAAATTCATGAGCGAAGTGCTCAAGCGCGAACCGGACAATGCCGATTTCTTGCGCGAAACGTTCCAGCTCGAGCTTGGCGAAGGACAGTTCGAGGAAGCCGATCGGCTGGCCCGCCGCCTGGTCGCGGAACTTCCCGACAACCAGCTCGCGAACATCATGCTTGCGCTCGAGGATGCCAAGGCCGGCCAATTCGCCGCCGCCGAGGGGCGAATGGCGGCAATGCCGCGGGTCGGCCTCGGCTCGGTGACAGCGCCCATGATCCTGGCCTGGGCGCTCGAAGGCGAAGGCAACAC
>DATDHA010000477.1:0-3125 GCA_036521815.1 Alphaproteobacteria bacterium
ACCAGAACTACCGGTAACGCGATGCACCGCAAGTCATTGCACAGAAATTTAGCAACGCAGCCCAATCGCTGCACCTGCAAATGCAGGACACAAGGGAGACGCAAAATATGTTCCGCTCCAGCCCCTTCGAACTGACCGGACCCATCACTGACTTCGACGCCATCAAGATCCAACTCGCCAGCCCCGAGAAGATCCGCAGCTGGTCGCACGGCGAGGTCACCAAGCCCGAGACCATCAATTACCGGACCTTCAAGCCCGAGCGGGATGGCCTGTTCTGCGCGCGCATCTTCGGCCCGATCAAGGACTACGAGTGCTTGTGCGGCAAGTACAAGCGCATGAAGTACCGCGGCATCATCTGCGAAAAGTGCGGCGTCGAGGTGACCCTTTCCAAGGTTCGCCGGGAGCGCATGGGGCACATCGAGCTCGCCTCGCCCGTGGCGCACATCTGGTTCCTGAAGTCGCTGCCGAGCCGCATTGGCCTGCTCGTGGATATGACTCTCCGCGATCTCGAGAAGATCCTCTATTTTGAGAGCCACGTAGTGGTGGAGCCGGGCCTCACTGCCCTCAAGCGCCATCAGCTCCTGACCGAGGATCAATACCAGAACGCGATCGACGAGTTCGGCGAGCAGTCCTTCGAGTGCATGATCGGTGCCGAGGCGCTCAAGGAAATATTGTCGCGCATCGATCTCGAAAAGGAAAAGGAGTTCCTGCGTCAGGAGCTCAAGGATACGAACTCGGAAGCGAAGCGCAAGAAGTACGTAAAGCGCCTCAAGCTCGTCGAGGCTTTCGTCGATTCGGGCAGCCGGCCCGAATGGATGGTTCTCGACGTCGTCCCGGTGATTCCGCCGGAGCTGCGCCCGCTGGTGCCGCTCGACGGCGGTCGCTTCGCGACCTCGGACTTGAACGATCTCTATCGGCGCGTGATCAACCGCAACAATCGCCTGAAGCGCCTGATCGAGCTGCGCGCACCCGAGATCATCGTGCGCAACGAAAAGCGCATGCTGCAGGAGGCGGTCGACGCCCTCTTCGACAATGGCCGCCGCGGCCGGGTCATCACGGGTGCGAACAAGCGTCCACTCAAGTCGCTCTCCGACATGCTCAAGGGCAAGCAGGGTCGCTTCCGGCAGAACCTGCTCGGCAAGCGCGTCGATTATTCCGGCCGCTCGGTGATCGTGGTCGGCCCCGAGCTCAAGCTCCATCAATGCGGCTTGCCGAAGAAGATGGCGCTCGAGCTCTTCAAGCCTTTCATCTACTCGAAGCTCGAGCTTTACGGCCATGCCTCGACCATCAAGGCCGCGAAGCGGATGGTCGAGAAGGAGCGCCCGGAGGTATGGGACATCCTCGAGCAGGTGATCCGTGAGCATCCCGTGCTGCTCAACCGGGCGCCAACGCTGCATCGCCTCGGAATCCAGGCGTTCGAGCCCGTGTTGATCGAGGGCAAGGCGATCCAGCTCCACCCGCTCGTTTGCACGGCGTTCAACGCGGACTTCGACGGCGACCAGATGGCGGTGCATGTGCCGCTCTCGCTTGAAGCGCAGCTCGAGGCGCGCGTGCTGATGATGTCGACGAACAACATCCTCTCGCCGGCCAATGGCAAGCCGATCATCGTGCCGTCGCAGGATATCGTGCTCGGGCTCTATTACATCACCATGGAGCGCGACGGTGAACGCGGCGAGGGCATGAACTTCGCCGGGGTCGGCGAGATCCAACAGGCACTCGACGCCAACGCGATCTCGATCCACGCCAAGGTCACGTGCCGCTACAAAGGTGTCGACGCCAAAGGCGAACCGACCATCGTCCGGGTGAAGACGACGCCCGGCCGCATGATCCTCTCGGAAATCCTCCCACGCCATCCGGCGGTTCCATTCGATCTCGTCAATCGGATTCTCACGAAGAAGGAGATTTCGAATGTGATCGACGCCGTCTACCGCCATTGCGGTCAGAAGGAGACGGTAATCTTTGCCGATCGCCTGATGACGCTTGGTTACTTCTATGCAACGCGTGCCGGAATCTCCTTCGGCAAGGACGATCTGATTATTCCGCTCGCCAAAGGGCGGCTCGTCGGCGAGACCCAGACGCGGGTCAAGGAGTTCGAGCAGCAATACCAGGACGGCCTGATCACCCAAGGCGAGAAGTACAACAAGGTTGTCGATGCCTGGTCGCGCTGCACCGATCTCGTGGCCGACGAGATGATGCGCGAGATGCAAACCTTGAAGGCGGGAGCGCCCATCAACGCGGTTTGGATGATGGCGCACTCCGGCGCGCGCGGCTCGGCGGCACAGATCAAGCAGCTTGCCGGCATGCGTGGGCTCATGGCGAAGCCGTCGGGGGAGATCATCGAGACCCCGATCATCTCGAACTTCAAGGAAGGTCTCACCGTGCTCGAGTACTTCAACTCGACGCACGGCGCGCGCAAAGGTTTGGCCGATACCGCGCTCAAGACGGCCAACTCCGGCTATCTCACGCGCCGGCTGGTCGACGTGGCGCAGGACGCAATCATCACGGAGAACGACTGCGGCACCGACGGCGGGCTCACCGTCAAGGCGGTGGTCGAGGGCGGCGAGGTCATCTCCCCGCTCTCCGAGCGAATTCTCGGCCGCGTCGCGGCAGAGGACGTGACGGACCCCCTCACCGGCAAGGTGCTCGTTGCCAACAGCGAGATGATCGAGGAGCGCGAAGTCGACATCATCGAGAAGGCTGGGCTCCAGTCGGTGCGCATCCGCTCGGTGCTGACCTGCCGGGCGAAGGATGGCGTGTGCGCCAAATGCTACGGCCGCGATCTCGCGCGCGGCACGATGGTCAACACGGGCGAAGCGGTTGGCGTCATCGCGGCCCAATCGATCGGTGAGCCGGGCACCCAGCTCACCATGCGCACCTTCCACATCGGCGGTGCCGTCCAGCACGGCGGGGAGCAGTCGAGTGTGGAGGCGAGCTACGACGGCACGATCTCGATCAAGAACCGCCAAGTGGTCAAGAACAGCGAGGGCCGGCTTATCGTCATGAGCCGCAATACGGAAATCGTGCTCAACGACCCCTCCGGCCGGGAGCGCGCGCGACACCGTGTCCCCTATGGCGCCAAGCTCTTCGTCGACGACGGCGAAAAGGTGACGAAGGGAACCAAGCTC
>DATDHA010000478.1:0-8059 GCA_036521815.1 Alphaproteobacteria bacterium
ATCGAAACGCCGGTCAACCTCTCCAAGCGTCAGCGCGAAATCCTGCGCGAGTTCGAGGAGGAGAGCGGCGGCAAGTCCAACAGCCCCGAGTCCGCCGGCTTCTTTGCCAAGGTGCGCGAACTTTGGGACGATTTGACCGAATAGAGCGTCGCTGTCCTCCGCGGCGAAACCGCTCCCGGCAACCCCAGTCCATGTGCTAATCGTCAAGCCGACGGCGCGTTGCGTGCGCCGAGGGAGGGAGCCATGGCGGAAGTACTGATCGGTATCGTTGGGTGTGCCGGCCGCATGGGGCAAATGCTCGTGCAGGAGGTGGCGCGGACCGAGAACTGCAAGCTCATGGGCGGGACGGAGCCGGTGGGCAATGCCGCAATCGGACGGGACCTCGGCGAGCTTTCGGGGCTTGGGAGGCTTGGCGTGCCCGTGGGCAACGACCCCGCACTACTTTTCGCCCATGCCGATGCCGTGCTCGATTTCACCGCACCGGTCGCCACGGTCAAGCATGCGGCACTTGCCGCCGCGAACGGAACCGTGCACGTGATCGGCACCACGGGCATCGGCGCCGATGGTGCCAAGGCGATCGAGGCGGCTGCCCGGAAGGCAGCCATCGTCTGGTCGCCCAATATGAGCGTGGGCATCAATCTGCTGCTCATACTCGTGGAGCAGGTCGCAGCGACGCTCGATCGGCGCTATGACGTCGAGATCGTCGAGATGCATCATCGCCACAAGGTCGATGCGCCGTCGGGCACCGCACTCGGCCTCGGGCGTGCCGCGGCCAAGGGCCGCAGGGTCGAGATCGACCGTGTCGCCCAGCGCACGCGCGACGGTCACACGGGCCCGCGCGAGCCGGGGGCGATCGGCTTCGCCGCGTTGCGCGGCGGCGACGTCGTGGGCGATCACTCCGTCATCTTCGCGGGCGACGGGGAGCGAATCGAGCTCACCCACCGTGCCGCGGGGCGTCAGATCTATGCGCAAGGTGCGGTTCGCGCGGCACTTTGGGCGCAAGGCCGGCAGCCGGGGCTTTACTCGATGCGCGACGTGCTCGGCCTCTAGATTTATTGATTTTGCCGCATTTTCTGCGGCAAACCCTGCGCGGCGTTTCGTCGTCGCACAGCCATTTTTGCCGGAAAATGCTTCAGGGCAACGCCGCCAACACGTCCTTGCTTTCGACGACGGTCGCGTACTCGCCGTGCATGTTGGCAAGCGAGAGGGCGTGAACCCGTTGAGCCGGGTGCAGCTCGCCGGCAAGATCGCGCTTGTCGACGGTGAAGCATCCGTCGGCGACGACATAAGTGTCGAAGCCGAGATTTCCCGCCATGCGCACCGTCGCCTCGACGGAGTTGTTGGTAATCACGCCGGTGACGACGAGCGTGCGATAACCGCGGCTGCGCAGGATGTTTTCGAGGCCGGTGCCGATGAAGGCGCTGTTCGTTTGCTTCGGGACGATCTTCTCGCCTGGCAACGGTGCTGTCTCGGGCTTAAACTCGTGGCCGGGCTGGCCTGGGCGATAATGGGAATTGGGCTCGCGCGAATCATGGCGGATATGGACGACCGGCATCTTGCGCGCCCGCCACGCTGCCAGCAATGTCGCGACAATCTTCTCGCAATCGGGATTATTGCGCGGCCCCCAGCTCGGATGATCGATCGCTTTCTGGAGATCGATCGCCAAGAGCACGGCATTCGCGGGGAGCCGGATTTCACGCACGCTCAGACGGCTCTCGAAGTCTCGCGTTCCGCGGGCAAGCCCGCCTCCCGCCCGGCCGCGCGCCAGCGATGAAGGGCCGCACGCAGTGCGAGCGCTACCTCCAGCCGCTCCTCCGGCGAGAGGAATGAGCCGATCGCGAGCGAGCGGCCGTGCGATGTGAGCGTGAGCTGGCTGTCGTGCTCCGGCGGATCGTCGATTTCGATGCGCAGCCAATAAGGCTGAAATGTCCAACGGGACCGCCTTCCGCTGAGGCTCACACGCTCGACGACGAGCGCATCGGTCGTCAGCTTGACCGTCTCACGGAGCCGGGCCGAGCGGTAGTTTGCCTTGAAAGCGACATAGAGCAGAAGGACGTCGAGCCCGAAGAAACCGGTCACTGGCCAGGCGCCACGGAGCACGAAAAAAATGCCGGCAAGGAAGCTCACCCCGCAGATAAGCGCCATCAGGATCCAGAACCCTTCGGCACTCAGACTCCGATGCGGCGTCAATACCGCGTCGAAGAACAGCGGGTGCGTGGCGTTGGCGGGGATCCGGTCGGGCAATTCGCTCATGGGGCTATCATATGGTGACGGCTTCGTTCCCGTAAAGACGCCGAGAGCAAGCTTTTCCGGTGCCGCGGCGACGGGTAAAGTCGGGCCCCATGAAAAAAGAGAAAATCGAGGAATTCTTCCAACGCCTGGCCGCCGAGCGCCCGAACCCGCAGAGCGAGCTTGATTTTGTAAGTCCCTACACGCTCCTGGTTTCCGTGGTGCTTTCGGCGCAAGCGACGGATGCCAGCGTCAACAAGGCGACCGAGCAGCTTTTCAAGGTGGCCGACACGCCCGAAAGGATGCTGGCACTCGGCGAGGCGAAGCTACGCGGCTACATCAAGACCATCGGCCTTTACAACAGCAAGGCCAAGAACATCATCAAGTTGAGCGAGATTCTCGTGTCGAAGTATTGCGGCGAGGTGCCGCGCGAGCGGGAGGCCCTCGAAGCGCTGCCGGGAGTCGGGCGCAAAACGGCCAATGTGGTCCTCAACGTGGCGTTCGGCGAGCCGACAATCGCGGTCGATACGCATATCTTCCGTGTCGGCAATAGGACCGGTCTTGCACCCGGCAAGACGCCGCTCGAGGTCGAGCAGAACCTGATGAAGCGCGTGCCGGAGCGCTACAGGCTCCACGCCCATCACTGGCTGATCCTCCATGGCCGTTACGTCTGCAAGGCGCGCAAGCCGGAATGCATGCGCTGTGTGGTGAGCGATCTCTGCCGCTACAAGGCGAAGACGACGGCGTGAGTGCCGCCGAGACACCCGGCTATATCGCTTAGGACTGGGGCTGGCTCGTCCGCGCGGGTGCCGAGGTGCGCCCGGCCGTCGTCGCCTGGGGGGAGCCCTTCCATTCGACGCAGGTTGGCGGATTGGCGACCTCGGGATCGTCCACGCGCACTTGCGAATATCTCACGCGGTAAGTGCCGTGATCGTCGTAGAGAAACACGTGAAGCACGCACCCGCTCCCTGAATATTGCCAAATCTGAGCGCCGCCGTCCTGGCGCAAGAGGGTCGGTTCGCCGAGTGCGGCCTTGAGCTCGCCCCCGCTTAGACCCTTGAGGCTCGCTGGCGTCGGCAGCGATTGGGTGGTCGAGGATTTGCCGTCGGGCTGAAGGGACGCGATGCTTGGCGCATTCGAGCCATTGCCCGCCGACCCGTCCCCGATGCCGGCCCTTGGCAGGCGGCGAGCGCAAGCGCTGCCATGAGGATGGCCGTGCCCAAGCCAGACGGCCCGGATCGTGGCGGATAGACCGTGCCACGAGCGCGCTCAGCCGTGCGCTGCCTCCGGAAAATGCTTGTCGCGATCCGCACTGGACTCTCGACGCTCGGCTCAATCTTCGCCGACACTTCGAAGAGCCGGTGCCTCGCCAGTCCTGCCTGTGAGGCTGCGCGCGTCCGGCGCCGGTGCGGTCAATCCTTCGCCCGCGAGGCTTTTCACGTCTCCGTCGATAGCACCGCCAGCTTGGACCTCAAGACTGCCGTAGCGCACGGCGCCATCGACCTGGCCGGTGCGATGAATCGCGAGCAGTCCGCGAACGGTGAGCACGCCGTCGAAGCGACCCGAGATCAGGGCCGTCTCGACCATGGCCGTGCCCTTGAAGCTGCCGCCCTCCAGGACCTCGATGGTGCGGCAATTGTCAAGATCTGCGTCGACCCTCCCTTCGACGATAAGCCGGTCACAGGCGCTGATCTGGCCGTTCAGGGTTATTTCGCGGCCGGCCGTCAACTTACGGCTCTCCGACGGACCTGACTTCTCCCCTCGCTCCGTCGCAAGCGAAACCCCGGCGGCCCGGCGTGGCGGCTCGGCCCGCAGCAAGGGTTGAACCGCCCTTGCCCCAGCTTCCCGCGACCCGTCGAGGCCTTCGGCGGCCGTCGGTTGGACGAGCGGCCTCACGGGACGCAAGCTGGGGCCCGAGGGTCGATCGAGCTTGTCCATATGGGGCCTTTCGGCTCCTCCGCCCTGGGGTTTCCTCCTTCGAAAGATCATCATTCTCCTCCGGCCTTCAACCGCCAGGCGGCCCTCGTCGGCGCATGCTCAACTGTTAGGTGTATTACGAGACGCAAAGCCATGAAACACATGAACCATCAGCATCGTTGCGAAGACCGGGGCTAGCAGATTGACGATCGGCACGGTCAGCAAGAAGGCGGTCAGCACCCCGACCAGAAGCATCGCTGCCGGATGCGCCAACCGCAGCCGCCGCGCGTCAAGCGGTGCGATCCGTCGGAACGACACCAGCTCGAAATATTCGCGGCTCAGAAGGTAGCCGTTCAGGCAATAGAAGACCAAGAAATTAATTGCGGGCACGAACAAATAGATCGGGAGTGCGAGAAGATTGACGAGAATCGTAACACCCGCAAAACGCAGCGCTGCCACGGCAAGCTCATGGACCGTCTGCCGTCGAGCGGTCCCGAGCCCCGGATAATGTTTCGCCTCGACCGCATCGGCGACCGTGTCGAGAAAAAAGCTGACGACGATGCTCGCCACAACCGCAAAGAGGATCCAGCCGAGCAGGATTTCCGCAAGCACGCCAAGAATATCGATCAGCCACATGAGCCAGTGCTGCGTGACATGGATCTGCCCGATCCCATACCAGACCGCGACCAAGAGCGCGGCCATGATCGCAATGGTCAGGAACGCGCTTTTGAGAAGGACCGCGCGGATGCGCGGGTCGCCCGCTTGGGCGAGCGTGCGTGCGATGTTGTCGAGCATGCCGTGAAGCCTGACATCAGGTGGAGTGCAGCCCTGATTACTACCTGCGCGGCGGGACGGCAAGTGCCCGACCGTCGGCGACGGGCTTGCCGGGTGCAAATGCGCCGGGCTAAGAATCGCGCCGGCATACGAGGGTCGGCAATTCTTGCGGGAGCCGGCATTCTTGTGGGAGCCTTACATGGCAGGCGAGGTTCGTTTCGACTTGGCAGGCGTGCGTGCGGGTGTCGTTGCCAGCCTTCCAATCGCACTCTCGGTATTCGCCTACGGCTGCGTCTTCGGCCTCTTGGCGCGCCAGGCAGGAATGCGCTTCACCGACGCAACCCTCATGAGCTCGTTCGTGTATGCGGGCTCGGCACAGTTCGTCGCCCTCGGCCTCTGGATTTCTCCCCTGCCTATCGGCGCGCTCGTGCTGACCACGCTGGTGATCAATCTGCGCCATCTGCTGATGGGGGCGGCGATGCGGCCTTGGTTCGGTGCACTTCCCCCCCTCGTCGCCTACGGTGCCATGTTTTTCCTTGTCGATGAAAGCTGGGCGCTCGCGATGCGCGAATTCGTGCGCGGCGAGCGGAATGCCGGCCTTTTCGTCGGCACCGGCATTCCCATCTTTCTCGGATGGGTGAGTGCTACGATCGTCGGGTTCACCGTGGGTACTGCGATCCGGGATCCCGCGGAATTCGGGCTCGATTTCGCGTTCACCGCGGTTTTCATCGCCTTGCTCGTCGGCCTCTGGCGCGGGCGGCGGGACATCATCCCCTGGGTCACGGCCGCACTCGCCGCCGTCGCCGCCGAGCACTACGTTCCCGGCAAGTGGTATATCCTTATCGGCGCCATTGCGGGTACGCTTGTCGGCGCACTCATCACCCCTCGAGACCGGAAAGTGTCTGGCGATGCCGAGTGAGACAGATGCGCTCCTCGCCATTTTCGGCATGGCGGCCGTCACCTATCTCACGCGCATCGGCGGCCTGTGGCTCGCGCGCCGCATGGTGCCGTCCGAACGGCTGAGCACGGTGCTCGGCTATATCCCGGGTGCGGTGATCGTCTCGATCGTGGCACCCAACGTCCTTGCGCGCAGCCCAAGCGAGGCGATTGCCGCCGGGGTCACTGTCCTCGTGAGCCGTCTGAGCGGAAGCCTGCCGCTCGCGATGGTCGCGGGTGTGGCGACCGTCTGGCTCGGGCGTCATTTCGGCGCGTTCTGAGCGCACCCCCTGGCCCGCTTGCGAGCGCTCCCTCGTGCGCTATCTTGCGAGCGCTCCCTCGTGCGCTATCTTGCGAACGCTCCCTCGCGCGCTACCTTGCGAGCGCTCCCTCGCTCGTTATACTGCGCGCCTCAAATGGATGGGCCCGGCCAGCCGTGACGGCTCGACTGGCCGGGAACAATGGAAAGGATCGGCACATGGGCGTTCGATCGTCGGATGGCGTACGCTTCGACGTGGTCGGGATCGGCAATGCGATCGTGGACGTGCTTGCCCACGCCGACGACGCGACGCTGTCGCGGCTCGGTCTCAAGAAGGGGGCGATGACCCTCATCGACGCCAGCGAGGCCGAAGCGCTTTATCGGCGGATGGGCCCGGGCATCGAATGCTCCGGCGGATCGGCCGCCAACACGATCGCCGGCATTGCTTCGCTCGGCGGCGAGACCGCCTTCATCGGCAAGGTCAAAGACGACCAGCTCGGCCAGGTCTTCCAGCACGACATCCGGGCACTCGGCGTGCGTTATGAAACGCCGGCTGCCGATGACGGGCCGGCGACGGCGCGGTGCCTCGTCTTCGTCACGCCGGACGCGCAGCGGACCATGCAGACTTATTTGGGCGCCTGTGTCGAGCTCGGCCATGAAGATATCGATCCGGCAACGGTCGCGAGCGCAAAAGTCACCTACCTCGAGGGCTATCTCTGGGACCCTCCGCGCGCCAAGGAGGCGATCGTCAAGGCCTGCGAAATCGCCCACAGGAACGGTCGCAAGATTGCCCTTTCGCTCTCCGATCCCTTTTGCGTCAACCGCCACCGCATGGAGTTTCGGAAACTCATCGCGGATCACGTCGACGTCTTGTTCGCGAACGAACAGGAGATCATGGCGCTCTACGAGGTGCCGGGCTTCGATGCAGCCCTTCAAGCGGTGCGTGGCAATGTGGAAGTGGCGGCGTTGACTCGAAGCGAAAAAGGCTCCGTCGTCCTCGGCAACGGCGAGGTCCACGTGATCGACGCCGCACCCGTCGCCAAGGTCGTCGATACCACGGGGGCGGGCGATCTCTACGCCGCAGGATTTCTCCATAACTTCACGCGCGGCGGCGGCATGGCGAGTTGCGGCCGCCTCGCAAGCCTTTGCGCCGCGGAGATCATCGGCCATGTGGGCGCGCGACCGGAAACCTCGCTCGCCGAGCTGGCCAAGGTTGCGAACCTTATTTGACCGTGGCACCGGTTTCTCCATAAGGCGACATCTGCAACCCTGTGCCGCAAGGAAGTGGCGGAATATCGCCGCGGCGCACGCGACCGGAGGAGCGCGCTGTTTTGCGCGGGGTTCGGCGATTGCCGGATTATGACGACCCGCGAAAATATCCCGGGTTGTTATTAGGGTGCCTAATCACTATGTTACGGCGGTCCCCGTGGGTGGGGACCCGATGACGCCCCCAATTCACAGCTTGGCTTTCATGGACCTTCGCAACCTTGCGATCATCGCGCATGTCGACCACGGCAAGACGACGCTCATCGACGTCCTGCTCCGCCAGAGCGGCGCTGTGCGCGCCAACCAGGCGATGGCCGAGCGCGCCATGGACTCGAACGATCTCGAACGCGAGCGCGGGATCACGATCCTTGCCAAGTGCACGTCCGTCGAGTGGAACGGGGTTCGGCTCAACATCGTCGACACGCCGGGACATGCGGATTTCGGTGGCGAGGTCGAGCGTGTCCTCGACATGGTCGATGGCGCGGTCGTGCTCGTCGATGCCGCCGAAGGCCCGCTCCCGCAGACGAAATTCGTCCTCTCGAAGGCGCTGCGGCTCGGGCTCCGCCCGATCGTGCTCATCAACAAGTGCGACCGCCAGGACGCTCGTCCCCACGAGGTGCATGAGGAGATTTTCGACCTCTTCGCGGCACTCGAGGCCAGCGACGAGCAGCTCGATTT
>DATDHA010000479.1:0-3362 GCA_036521815.1 Alphaproteobacteria bacterium
GGTGATCTCCCAGATCGCCTTGCCGAACTGGCGCACCTTCTTCATGTAATCGCCATAGCCCCCGCTCGCGTTGATCTCCGGCAGGCGGCCCCAGCAATCGAACTTGCTGCGGTTGACGACACCCTTGGCGCCAAGCTGCATGACGAAATCGCGCTTGCCATCGTCGGAGATGACGCCGATCGCGTTGGCGCCGGCGGTTGCGATAAGCTGCACGGCCATCGAGCCGAGCCCGCCTGCGGCTCCCCACACGAGCACGTTGTGGCCGGGGCGCAGAATGTGGGGGCGATGGCCGAACAGCATGCGATACGCCGTCGCAAGCGTGAGCATATAACAGCCGCATTCCTCCCAGGTGAGATGTTGCGGGCGCGGCATGAGCTGGCGCGACTGCACACGCGCGAATTGGCCGAAAGAGCCGTCCGGCGTCTCGTAGCCCCAGATGCGCTGGCTCGGCGAGAACATCGGATCGCCGCCGTTACACTCCTCGTCATCGCCGTCGTCCTGATTGCAGTGGACGACGACCTCGTCCCCGACCTTCCAGCGCTTGACCTTGGAGCCGACCGCCCACACCACGCCTGCCGCGTCCGAGCCCGCGACATGATATGGGGCCTTGTGCACATCGAACACGGACACGGGCTTGCCGAGTGCCGCCCACACGCCGTTATAGTTGACGCCGGCCGCCATCACCATGACGAGGACTTCGTCCGCTTCGATCGACGGTGCCGGCACGACCTCGAGCTGCATCGCCTGTTCGGGCTCGCCGTGGCGCTCGCGCCGGATCGTCCAGGCATACATCCTTGCCGGCACATGGCCGAGGGGAGGAATTTCGCCGATCTCAAAGAGGTCCTTGCCGGCGCCGACAGCACTTCCGCCCCGGTTGAGCTCGACGAGCTTCGCGGCTTCGCCCATGGATTGAGCCTCCTTTGCAAAAGTGCCCCGCCGCGGTACCTCGCGCCGGTGTCCCTGCTATCTCGCGGCGCAATAACAAACTTGACTCATATATCCGGAGTCGGCATTTTGCAATGCACAAAACAGGGTTTTATTTCCATGTTATCATATATTGTGAAATAATATTGCTCATCTGATTGTGCGGTGCGAAGAAAGGAGAGGGAATTGCCCGACAGAACGCCATCGCGCGACGAACCCTGGCTGTTCCGGACTTATTCGGGCCATAGCTCGGCGCGCGCGTCGAACGAGCTTTACCGCACGAACCTGGCGCGGGGCCAGACCGGGCTCTCGGTCGCCTTCGACCTGCCGACCCAGACCGGCTATGACAGCGACCATCTCCTTGCCAAGGGCGAGGTTGGCAAGGTCGGGGTCCCGATCTCTCACCTCGGCGACATGCTCACACTCTTCGACGGCATCCCCCTCGCGCGGATGAACACCTCCATGACGATCAACGCGACGGCGCCCTGGCTGCTCGCACTCTACGTTGCCACGGCGGAGCGGCAGGGCGCTGATCGCGCGCTGCTGACGGGCACCACGCAAAACGACCTCATCAAGGAATACCTCTCGCGCGGCACCTATATTTTCCCGCCCGAGCCGTCGATGCGCCTCACCACCGACGTGATCGCGTTCGCCTATCGCGAGATGCCGAAGTGGAATCCGATCAATGTCTGCTCCTATCACCTCCAGGAAGCGGGTGCGACGCCGGTCCAAGAGCTTGCCTTTGCACTGGCGACCGCACTCGCGGTGCTCGATTCCGCGCGCGCCGCCGTGCCCGAAAAGGACTTCCCCGTCGTGGCCGGGCGCATCAGCTTCTTCGTGAATGCGGGCATGCGTTTCATCACCGAGATCTGCAAGCTGCGCGCGTTCGCTGAGCTGTGGGACGAGCTTTTGCGTGAGCGCTATGGCGTTGAGGACGAGAAGCTGCGCCGGTTCCGCTATGGCGTCCAGGTCAACTCCCTCGGCCTCACCGAGCAGCAGCCCGAGAACAACGTCTACCGCATCCTCCTTGAAATGCTCGCGGTCGTGCTCTCCAAGAAGGCACGCGCGCGCGCCGTTCAGCTTCCGGCATGGAACGAAGCCCTTGGCCTGCCGCGTCCGTGGGACCAGCAATGGAGCCTTCGGCTCCAGCAGATCGTGGCGCACGAGACCGATCTTCTCGAATATGACGACATCTTCGAGGGTGCGCGCGCGATCGAGGACAAGGTCCTGGCACTCAAAGAGGCTGCCCGTGCCGAGCTCGCGCGCATCGAGGCGATGGGGGGTGCGGTCGCGGCGGTCGAGAGCGGGTACATGAAGCGAGCACTCGTCGAAAGCAATGCACGGCGCATGGCGGCCATCGAATCGGGCGAGCAGATCGTTGTCGGCGTCAATCGGTTCGCCGAGACTGCCACCTCGCCCCTCACCGCCGACGAGGATGGCGGCTATCTCGCACCCGATCCGGAAGCACAGGCATCACAGACGAGAAGCTTAGCTGCCTGGCGCGCCGCGCGCGATCCGCAAGCCGTCGCACAATCGCTTGCGGCCCTGCGGGCGGCTGCGATCGAGGGGCGCAACGTCATGGCGCCCTCGATCGCCTGCGCTCATGCGGGGGCCACGACGGGCGAGTGGGCCGAAACACTGCGCGCGATCTTCGGCGAGTTCCGCGCACCGACGGGCGTGGGTGCCGCCGCATCGGCGGGTTCGGCGGACGAACTTGTCAAGCTAAGGAAGGAGGTCGAGCGGGTGAGCGGCCGCCTCGGCCGGCGCATCAAGATGCTCGTCGGCAAACCCGGCCTCGACGGCCACTCGAACGGGGCCGAGCAGATCGCGGTACGCGCGCGGGATGCCGGCCTCGAGGTGGTCTACCAGGGCATTCGCTTGACCCCTGAGCAGATCGTGGCGACCGCACTCGAGGAGTCGGTCCACGTCGTCGGCCTCTCCGTCCTCTCGGGCTCCCATGTGCCACTCGTGAGCGAAATCCTAACGCGCATGCGCGAGCTTGGCATCGGCGACATTCCCGTGGTCGTCGGCGGCATCGTCCCACCCGCGGACGCAAGGCACCTCTTGGAGGCCGGTGTCGCGCGCGTCTACACGCCCAAGGACTACGCGCTCACCGCGATCGTGGCCGGCATCGTCGCCCTCGTCGACCGGGCGAGCGAAAAGGCGGCGTAGTGCTGCCGAGGTGCGCATGTCCGCGCCGCACCGCTGAACCCTCGGGCGCGAGTGCAGTGCCGGTTTGGGAACCCCCGGTCGGTTGACAAGGCCGCACCGGCGGCCGACGCTTTCGCCCGTGACCCAGGCCGATTTCCTCCCCCTTGCCGATATCGCCAAGCTCCAGGCAGCACGCTGGGCCGCGCAGGTGGCCTATGTGGCGCACAGCTCGCCGTTCTTCGGGCGTCTTTGGGGCGGGAAGGCGGCGCCCCCACGGCTCGAAGAGC
>DATDHA010000480.1:0-4558 GCA_036521815.1 Alphaproteobacteria bacterium
ATTGGTGTGGTTTCTGGCTCGCATTCGCGCACTCAGCACCACCCGGCGGGGAAAGCTTCGTGCAGGTGATGATCCGCACGCGCGAGGTCATCGAGCGCCTGACCAAGGCCCATGGCGGGCGGGATATCGTCGCGGTTGCGCATGGCGGCACCATTCGCGCGGCCCTTGCGCACGCGCTGAAGCACGAGCCCGAAATGGCGCTCGCCTATTCGATCGACAACCTCGCGATCACGCGACTCGACCACATTGCACAAGGCCAGGGCGAAGCCTGGCGCGTGGCGGCCGTCAACCTGCCGCCCCGGTGACGCGTCGGATTTTGGCGGCGAGCGATCGCGGGATGGTTCCGCGCGGATCGCGATGATAGACTGTGCCGCCGCCGGTCGCGTGCGTTTCGAGCGAATGGTCCGATTTGGTGCGTGATGAGATGATATGGAATCGCGAGACCCTCCTCACCCTTCCCTCTCCCCCCAATGGGGGGAGAGGGTTGCGTAGGGTTAGCGAAGCAACGCTGAGCTTAACCGAAGCTGGGTGAGGGGGGCGGTGGATCAACTTAATCGCGTCACGAATTAGCGCTGCCAAGCTTGGTATGAGAAGGAGCCTCGCTAAATGCCCAAAGCCCTCCGTGTTTTTGCGATCTTCCTGATCTCGTTCGTCGGCTTCGCGGCGGCGACGCCTGTGCTCGCCGACACGGACGCCGAGGCGCTCCTCGAGAAGGCGCGCCTTACCTACGCATCCATGCTCAATGACACCAACTACCCTCAACTCAAGCGCTACATCAAGCTCGGCAAAGCCGTGCTCATCATTCCAAGCCAGCTCAAGGCCGCCTTCATCGTCGGCGCTCAGGGCGGCAGCGGCGTCCTCGTCGCGCGCGACATCAACGGCGTGTGGGGCTATCCCGCGTTCTACACGGCTGGAGCGGGGAGCCTCGGCCTCCAGATCGGTTTTCAGAACTCCGAAACCGTCCTTGTGATCATGACGGACAAGGGGCTCAACGCCATCATAAACAATCAGGTCAAGCTCGGCGCCGATGCGAGCGTGGCGCTCGGGCCCGTCGGCATTGGCGCCTCGGGTGCCACGACGACGGCGGTCGGTGCCGATATCGTCGCCTTTTCACGCAACGAGGGGCTCTTCGCCGGAGGCTCGATCGACGGCTCCGTCGTGGTCAAGCGTGACGACTGGAACAGCGAGTTCTATGGCCCGGGTGCGACACCGCGCGGCATCGTCATCGACCAGAAATTCTCAAGCCCCAAGGCCGACCGCTTCCGCGAATCCCTCCAGAGCACGCAATAGGCGTTTCGTTCAGCCGGCACCTGCCGCGTAGCGCGCGAGTGCCAGTGCCGCTATGAGCACGAAATCGATCAGGCATGCGGCACCGAATAGATAAAGCGCGTGGTAGACGTCACCGCACTCGGCGCGCGCGCGGCCGCTGCCGATCCAAGGTGCGGGAGCGCCCACACCGTCTGCCCTCCGGCGCGGGCCGGCAAGTGAAAGGTCGAGGGCACCTGCAAATGCAGCAATCGGCCAGCCGCGATTGAGCGAGGGGTGCTTTCTCGCGTCTTTCGCCATTGTACGCAGTGCTGCGGCCGGCCTCCCCATCGGTGCAATACACGCGGCCAGCACGCAGATGGCGCCGGCGAGGCGCGCGGGTGGGAATTGAATGAGATCGTCGAGGCGGAGGGCCGCGAATCCGAAGCGCGTCTCCGAGGACCCTCGCACGGCGATACCGTTGATCGCGACGGCGCCCAAGAGGCCGGGCAAGCCGAGCAGCAAATACCAGAAGACGGGTGCGACGACGCGCTCGGCCAGTCCGGTCGCCAGGCCCTCGATCGCGATTCGAGCAACACCGTGGCGATCGACCGCGAGCACGTCCCATCCCGGCTCGATCAACGCCAGCAAGGATTTCCGCGCGGCGTCGAGGCCGCCGGGACCGCGTGCGAGCGCGCGCGCCACGCCGCGCACCTGCACGACGAGGGCGCGCTGCCCGAGGATCGTCAGGACGATGAGAAATTCGATTGCCGCACCGGCGTAACTGCGCGCGGCTGCATATTCGATCGCAACCCCTGCCGCGGCGACGGCGGCGAGCGTGAGGAGTGCTGCGGCCAAGCCGCGCACCAAACGCGTGGCCTCGCTCCGACGCTTTCGGTCGAGCCGGTGCGTGAGCCAGATGCCGAATGCGCGCGCCGAGCGGACTGGACTGGGAAAGAGCCGGCCGACGGCCGGCATGGTCGGCAGAACGGCGTCGGCGAGGAGTGCCGCCAGGATCAAAAAGAACCGGTCGTGGGCCAGACCCGCTATCGCCGAGGACAGGACCGCCCACACCGCGGACATCGTTCAAAACGGCCGGGAGACGGTGTGCGCTGCGTCCATCGCGACGAGCGGGGCTAACTGCCGCCCGCTGCGCGCAGTGCGTCCGCGACACGCTTTTGGCGACTCTCCTCGGCGTAACGGATGGCCGTCGCCCCCGCATAGTCGGTCAAGTTGGGATCGGCCTTCGCCGCGAGCAGCAATTGCACGGTATCGAGGTTGCCGGTGCGTGCCGCTTTCATGAGCGCGGTGATGCCTTGACGATTGGCCGCATTCACATCGGCGTGAGCGGCGACGATGGATTTCACGCAATCGACGTAACCGCGCTCGGACGCGAGCATGAGCGCTGTATTTCCTTCCTTGTCCTTCACGTCGGTGCGCGCTTTATATTTGAGAACAAGCTCGGCGATACGGCACTTGCCGCTCGTGCTCGCGATCATCAGCACGGTCGTCCCGTTCGCGTCGGCGGTATTCGCACTCGTGCCGGCGTCGAGTTCCCGCTGGACACTCCCGGCATCTCCGTTCCGGGCTGCCGTTATGATGGGTACTTGGCCGTAGAAGTTATCGTATTGGGCCGCCGCAGGGCCAGCACTCGCAAAAAGCACGACGCAAGTCGCGACCATTCGATTCCAATTACTCATGCACTCCCTCGCCCTTTGCTCCGGTTGGGTTGGCAGGTCGCGATCTTAGCGCAGTTCGCCGAGATTGCAGAGCCCCCGGTCGAGAGCCCCGCGGCGTCAGTCCCATACCTGCGGCGTCAGTCCCATACCTAGTGTGGTGGATTTGAAGTTCCTATGATTTTGGTGGCATTCGCGTTTAGGAACTTCAAATCCGAATACCACACTAGATACAACATATTACTAGTGTGGCTTTGAATCTGAAATTCGCTCACGGTCCCGCACCCGGATGTGGCGAATTTCGGGTTCGCCACACTAGCCTTGTGATTGGCAAACGGACCTGAAATGCCCTATATCCGGGGTTGGTTTTCCAAGGGCGTCGGCCGATGAAAATCGAGACACGGGCTGGAGTCGAATGGTGCCGCACCGGCATGATGTTGGCGGTGCTGCTCGCCTTTTGCGCATGCACGCCGCCGCCAGGGGTGACTTGGACCAAGGAAGGCATCACCCAGGATGGACTGAAGCGCGACCAGAAGGCATGTGTGGCTGAATCGGGCGACTATGGCTTCCTCTTGGGCCCCAACAGCGGACAGATTGGCGCTGTAAATCAACAAGCTGACATCTACCAAGCCTGCATGACGCAAAAAGGCTATTCGCCCGCCTCGCCGGGCGCCTTGCCGCCGGCCGGTTCCGACGAGCAGGCACAATAGGCCGGCCCGCGCGAAATGTTCCGATACGAGTTCCCCCCTGTTTCGAGAGAGGCGTTGCTTTAAGATGGATCGTCGGCGGTATTTGCGTGTCGTCTGGCTCGTCGGCTTCGTGGCCGCGGCCGTCTTGGTTGGCCTGGCTGTGCGGCTTTACCGCGAGACCGGGGGCACGATGGGCCTCGCCACGAGTGGTGCGGCACTCATCGGCGGCCCTTTCACCCTCATCGATCAGAACGGCAAGACGCGCACCGACGCCGAGTTCCGGGGCAGCCTCATGCTCGTTTATTTCGGCTACACCTATTGTCCGGATATATGCCCGACGGAGCTGCAAACGATGAGCGATGCGCTCGATGCCCTCGGCGACAAATCGGCGTCGGTTCAGCCGATCTTCATAACGGTCGATCCCGAGCGCGATACGCCGCCGGTCGTCAAGGATTATGTCAGCCATTTCCACCCGAGATTCATCGCCCTGACCGGAACGCCCGGCCAAATCGAGGTGGCCGAGAAGGCTTACCGCGTCTACGCCGCGAAGGCGGCGTCCAAGACCGGCGGCAACGACTATCTTATGGACCATACCGGCCTCGTCTATCTCATGGACCGCAACGGCAAGTACCTCACGAGCTTCACGCCGCAAACGACACCCCAGGAGATGGCGCAAGCGATCGCCAAGCGTTTGTGAGGCATTTCGTCGCCGCACAGCACATCAACGAGTCGTAAAACAATGCCATGCCATGATGTGCCGCTCCATGAGTCGGCGAAAGAATGATCTATCAGCTCTATGACCTGCAGCGCGCGGCCTGGGCCCCGCTCGGCCTTGCGGCCACGGCGGCGCGCGCCATGAGCCAGCTTCTCGCCGCCTCCTTCGGCGATCACCACGCCCACAGGGCAGTGGACGCCGCGTGCGAGTTCCTGGAACGCAGCATCCGCCAC
>DATDHA010000481.1:0-5124 GCA_036521815.1 Alphaproteobacteria bacterium
CGCATCGGCGCCTAGTGCCGCCAATTCCGGCAGCGCGCGCAGGGCCTCGAGGTGCGGGGCGAGGTCGCGCATTGCGGTTTTCCGATGATCCGGAATGATCGCCATGGTTTTCGGTTGGGGCCTTGCATCCTTCTGTGGTAGGCGAGTGTAGCGCTGCAACTCGCCCAACGGAAACGCGTGACGCCCTCGCTCAGCATCGTGATCCCGACGCTCGACGCAGCCGCGACGCTCGATGCCACATTTAGCGCACTTGCCGAGATGCGGGAAGCTGGGATCGCGTGTGAATGCCTGGTCGTCGATGGCGGCTCGTCGGACGATACCGTGGCTCGCGCGCGCGCGCATAACGCCGTGGTGCTGGCAACGGCGTCGGGGCGCGGGGCTCAGCTCAAAGCGGGTGGGGAAGCTGCGCGGGGCGATTGGCTCCTTTTCATCCATGCCGACACGCGTCTTGCGCCGGGCTGGAGCCGTGATGCGAAACGCTTCATCGAGCGGCCGGAAAACGCCGAGAGTGCCGCGTTTTTCCGCTTTGCGTTCGACGACAATAGCGCACCCGCACGCTGGCTTGAGCGGATCGTTGCGTTGCGTTGCCGGCTTCTCGCATTGCCCTATGGCGATCAGGGCCTTTTGATTGGCCGCCGCTTCTATCGTCGGCTCGGCGGCTTCGAACCCCTCCCGCTCATGGAGGACGTGGATCTCGTGCGGCGGATCGGGCGAAGGCGCCTTGTCATGCTCGATCCGCCGGCCATCACCTCGGCAGAGCGCTATCGCCGCGACGGGTGGCTGTTGCGCCCGGTGCTGAACCTCTTTTGCCTCACGCTCTATTTCCTTGGCGTGCCGCCGCGCTTCATTCGCCGGCTTTACGCATGAGGGCGAGGCGGCATCTCGTCATCATGGCAAAAGTTCCGCGCCTCGGCAGGGTCAAGCGCCGTCTCGCCGCCGATATCGGCGCAATCGGCGCACTCGGTTTCTACCGCAGCTCGCTCGCGAGCGTCGTGCGCCGCCTCGGGCGCGACCCGCGCTGGAAATGCTGGCTCTATGTCTCACCAGAGGGTTCGGTGAAGGCCCTTCGCGTCTGGCCGCGCGGGCTCCCGCGGCGCACACAGGGCGGCGGCGATCTCGGGGCGCGCATGCGTCGCCCCTTGCGCGAGCTGCCGGCCGGTCCGGTCGTGATCGTCGGCAGCGACATTCCGGAGATCGAGCGTCGCCACATCGGCGACGCCTTCCGCGCACTCGGCAGCCACGATCTCGTCTTCGGCCCTGCTGCTGACGGGGGCTACTGGCTGGTTGGCGCGCGCCGGCGGCCGCGCCTGCCGCCACTCTTCCATAACGTGCGCTGGTCGAGCGCATACGCACTTTCCGACACGCTCGCCGGCTTGACGCGGGACCTGCGCGTGGCCCTTCTCCCGGAGCTCGATGATGTGGATGACGGCGAGAGCTATTCGCGATGGCGCAAGCGGACTCAGCTTGCGCGCTTCAGATGCTCCTGAAGCCGCGGCATCAATTCAACGAGGTTGCAGGGGCGGTAGCGCGAATCGAGCTGCCAGCGCAGGATTTCGTCCCAGCCATCGCGGCACGCACTCGGACTTCCCGGCAACGCGAAGAGATAGGTCCCGCCTGCAACTCCCCCCGTCGCGCGCGACTGCATGGTCGAGGTCTTGACCTTCTCGTAGGAGAGCATGCGAAAGAGTTCGCCGAAGCCGGGGATTTCCTTGTCATAAACTGCGTGGTGCGCCTCCGGTGTCACGTCGCGGCCGGTCACCCCTGTCCCGCCGGTCGAAATCACCACGTCGACCGACGGTTCGGCGATCCATTCCTTGAGTTTGGCGACAATTGCTGCGATCTCGTCCTTGACGATCGCGCGCGCCGCGAGCTTGTGGCCGGCACCGACGACGCGTTCGGCAAGCGTGTCGCCGGATTTGTCCGCCGCCGCGTCGCGCGTGTCGGAAATCGTCAGAATCGCGATACTGACCGGAACGAAGGGGCGCTTTTCATCAATTCCCGCCATTTTTCGTCACCGCCGGTGTGAGATTGTCGTCGGTTGACTTATAGGTCGGCCATTTCCCCTCGGCAATAGCGTCAAGCTCGGGTGCAGCCTGGCCGAGCTGGTCGCGATAGATCCAATAATTCGCCATCACCCGTTCGACGAATTCGCGGGTCTCGCGATTGGGAATGCTCTCGAGGAAGATGAGCGGATCGTCGGCCGGGTCGATTTCCCGCTGCCAGCGCGCGAGGTTGCCGGGACCGCCGTTGTAAGCGGCCACGATCCAGAAGAGATTGTCGCCGATGAAGTCGGTGCCCATGAGATGGGCGAGATAGTTTTGCCCGAGCGCTATATTGAGTGCTGGATCGGTGAGCTGGCGGCTGGCACCGCCATAGCCGGTCCCGCTCGAGATGAAACGCGCCGTGCTCGGCATGAGCTGCATCAACCCGCGGGCACCTCGCCGGCTCTTTGCCTCGGTCGAAAAGTTCGACTCTTGCCGGATCAGCGCGAAAACGAACGCGCGGTCGACACGATAGCCGCCCGGCGGCGCCCAAGCGGGAACGGGATAGAGGGCTAAGTCGTAGCGCCGCCCGCTCTTGTCCGTCACCTGCTTGGCGAGCTGCACGGCAAGCGAGGGCATATCCGTGCGTTGGCTCACCGCGAGAAGCGCATGCGCCATCTCCGGCTGGGCCGAGTTTATGCGTCGCAGCTCCCGCTCGGCGCGGTGGTCCTGGCCGATTTGAACGAGAGCGAGTGCGCGCCGGCCGACACCCGTCGCATTGATCTGCGTTGCGTCCGCGCGTGTGAAGGCGGGTAGATCCCAGTTGTAATCGAACGGCTTTCCGGAAAGCTTTCGGGAAAGAATGCCGTAAAAGGTGTAGGGGAAGTTCCCCCCGATCTCGAGCCAATGCGAGACCTTTTCGGGCACGCCTGCACGAAGGTTGCTCCGTGCCGCCCAATATGCGCCTGCAGCGCGGGTCCAGGAATCGATCGAGTCGATCATCGCCAGGCGCTCGAAATGCCGCGCCGCCACGTCATACTTCTTCAAGTGCCAGGCGTTAAGCCCGCTGTCCCACTCCTCGGCGGCCGGCCCCCGCTTGCTGCGCACAGGCGGCCCACCCGCAAGCCCGTCGCGATCCTGGTTGAGGGTGTCGAAGCCGTCGGCGACTTCGGCGTCGAGCTGGCCGTATTCGACCGGGTCGAAAAGACGCAGCACCTCTGGGTTTGCAAGCAATTGCCGGGCGGCACCATAGGACCCCTCGTCGATGTCGTGGCGGATTTCGCTCCGCATCCGGGCAAGGCGGCGCCGGTCTGAAGCACTGACGGGCCGAGCACTATCGCCGTCCCCGAACTCGTCGTCGTCGGCGTTGTAGGTCGTCCCTTCGGGATAACGCGGATGTGCCGCCCCTTTGGGCTTGCGCTTCATTGCGAGCTTGTAGACGCGGGCTGCGTCGGCATGATCGGCGTAGCTCGCCAGCCATTTGCTCAGTTCAGCGTACTTAGCTTGGTAATTATTCGATTCAAGGTAGCGCTGTGCCAATACCTCCCCGACCAGGATCCTGTCGGCGAGCTTCGCGATTTCGCGATCGGCCTCCGCCCAGCGGTCTTGCTCCTGAAGCTTGAAGATACGGCGATAGCGCGCCGCGTCCGCGTCCTTGAGCGGCAGGGGCAGGGGAATCTCGTCATATGGGCGCAGGCCGCCCGCGGAGAGTGCTGCCGTCTCTACGCCATCACCGTCCGCCGCAATCGCGGCGGGCGTCGCGGCGACGACGCATGCCAAGCTAAGTAGCAGTGCGAGACCGCCCCCGCTGAGTGCACGCCGGGTGCGCGCATTCGCATGATGTGTTGTTGATTGTCGCAACGTCACGGGCACTTCATAGCGGATCGAAGCCGCGATGGCAACAATTTGAGACGCGTGCGAATATTCGCCAAATGTGGAATAACAAGGAAATTTTCGCTATCGCAAACGGTTACCGGATCGTTTGAAGGCGTTCCTTGAGTGCGAGAAGGTCGCGCCAAGCACTGCGTTTTTGCGCGGGCGAGCGCAAAAGATAAGCTGGGTGATAAATCGCCGTTGCAGGAATCGGCCGAGACATTCGCGTGCTCTGATATTGGAACCACTGTCCGCGCAAGCGCATGATGCCCTCGTTGCGCCCAAGGAGAGTCTTCACCAAAGATCCGCCGACAAACACCAACAGCGCCGGATCGACGATCTCGATGTGCCGCTCGACGAAGGGCAGACAGGCGGCGATCTCGGCGGCGATCGGCTGACGGTTTCCCGGCGGCCGCCAATAGAGGATGTTCGTGATGTAGAAGCTGGTTCGGTCCAGGCCGATCCACGCCATCATGCGATCGAGCAATTGACCGGAAACGCCGACGAAGGGTTTGCCCTGACGGTCCTCGTCCGAACCTGGAGCCTCGCCGACCAGCATGACCCTCGCTTGCGGATTGCCGTCGCCGAAGACAAGGTTGGTCGCGGTCTCCTTGAGCGGGCAGCCGTCGAAGGCGCGAAGCGCTTCCTCGAGAGCCTCAAGTGTGTTCGCGGCATTTGCGAGTTCGCGTGCCGCGCGTGTGTTGTCGGCCGACGGTTTAAGATTTGTTGGCGCTGGCGGGATTGCGGGAGCCGACGGCGCTCGCCTCAATGCAGGTGCTGGCCTCGATGCGGGTGCTGGCTGGGATGCGCTTTCTGCCGACATCGGACCCATTGGCGCCGCGACGGCTTCGACTGCCGTTTTCGCATCCCTATAGCGTGAGATGGGTGCCTCGCCGATTGCTTCGTCCGCCCCGGCGTCGATCTGCCAAGCAAGGGCCGCGACAATCGACGCTCTGTCGCTCGTTTCCGCCATGGCATAATCCTATCAGTTCGATTATGGCTGTGTCAGCTCACGCAATCCGCACGGGTGCCCGCAACAAGATGGGCGCCCTCAGCAAGGCGCTTCAGGCGGACGCCGCTGCGGGGAGGGGGAAATATGTCGCGCGAAGCCATGGAATTCGATGTCGTCATCGTCGGCGCCGGACCATCCGGTCTTTCCGCCTCGATCAGGCTGAAGCAGCTCGCCACGGCCGCGGGGCGCGAAGTCTCGGTGTGCGTCCTCGAAAAAGGCTCGGAGGTCGGTGCCCATATATTGTCGGGTGCGGTCGTC